>DTSE01000471.1 GCA_012965515.1 Candidatus Melainabacteria bacterium
CATGCCAATTGTGATGCCGCACCATCTCTAGCTTTAATGCATCAAACGTATACGCGACATCTCGAAGAGTTCGCTTGTGGACACGCTTCCAATCAACTAAGTCGACCTTGCAACTTCGGCATTTACCCTTTTCATCAGCGGACATCTTTCGACTGTGAAATTTGAAACAGTGCAACCCTTTGTCGCAGTCGCTGTCCGTACACTTTACTGGTTTTGCGTTTGCCGCCATGTGAAATACCTATTCTAATGCTTGCGTAACTAATCTCAAATCAACCTCAGTCAGCGAACTAAGATCAAACCGCTTCAAAAACACATCCCTCGTAATTGCCCATGGATCTCTCTGCGATGTCTCTAGATTCTTCGCTGCTCCCCACCAATTTACTCCTTGTGCAGCTAGTCGATACGCCATGCAGTTGGCCAGCGTTCCGACATCTATATCGTGCCGAGCAGCGAACTGTTCTACTGTTGATTTAAGCAATGGGATATGGCCCTGAGTACTGTTCCAACACTCATCTAGAATATCTTCTGCACTCTCACCCAGGAGCAACCTTGTGGCGAACATGTTAGCATTCACTTCCTCCTGAGACAGCCTCCGGTCCTCTGCATCCGGTGGTAGTTCCAAGACTTCCAGTTGAGTAGCAGAGTCGTTCTCTGAGACATGAAAGAACTCGTGTAACAAGTCAAAGAGCCATCGTGATTCGGAGTCAGTGATTTGTTTGACGACAATCACATTCTTGCCGTCGATTCTCCAACACGCACCATGGAATGTGCCGTGGTCCTTCAGAGGCAATATCCCAATGCCACAATCCCACATCACATTCAATGCGTCTTCAAGCGAGAACTTCTTACCTTTCAGTTGCGATTCAATTGAAGTTCGCAGGTCACCACTTGTAATACCACTCGTTTGCAACGCGGCCGCAATGCATTTGGCCAGGTAGTATACGTAACTTGAATAGATCGCTACTTGTTCACTGTCTCGCCTGGATGGAAGTTTGTAACGGGCACTGGCAGCTGCGAGGCGGGGTACTGGCAAATCTGATGTTGAAACCAATTCTTCCTGCTCCCAACCAAAAACTCGATGCAATAGAGTTACAAGATGATTCAACAAATGATGTTCACCATCTTGTTCTGTCAATTCAGACGTCAGCCTGGGATCGAGAAGTCGCTCTTCCACAAGATCCCAATCAAGTCCAACCTTGCCCAGTCTGCTCAGCAGAGTTTTGAGAATACTAGGTCCCTTCCCAATGTATATCTGTTCTCGAACCGTGACTCCTAGCGCATTTGCAATCTCAATAAGCCGTTCCAAACTCGTACTGCGATAGTGCTCAGACTCATACTTCTGAATCTGCTGCTCTTTCAAGCCCAATTTTTCTGCCAATTCCTTTTGTGTAAGTCCTAGAGCTATTCTCGCTTTTATCAAGCCTGCGGGTAGTTGCTCTAACGAGTCCAGCGTTAGAACATTTGGATGACCCGCCTTGAGATACTCATACTCAGTGATTTCTTCAACCAATGATTCAAGCTGGCTGGCAAGTGCGTCTTTCTCTGCCTTCAGCAATAAAGGATGTACATCGGAACGGCTTTCATCGAATGTGCCAAGAGCAACCTTGAACCGTTCGGCTGCGGCTTTGCTGATTCTATATTGTCGTTCATTTTGAATCATGGCAGCGTCCTCAATAAAATTCGAGCTACTCCTTTCGGTTTTCCATCGCGATCGCTCTGGAAGAACTCGGCGAACGTTTGCCCGCTTGGAAGTTTGGCTGACGAGGGAAAGAGTTCCCCTAAGTACTTCGCCTTCATTGCCTTTCGCTGGTCGTCAAACTTCAATAAAATCGGATCCAGCAAATCTGGTCTTACCTGGGCGTTCAGCTCCCACACACCATCGTAGTCGCCTGGGGTTACCTTTGAGGTCACAAAGCTCCCGTCGATTATCACCGCCTCACAATT
>DTSE01000472.1 GCA_012965515.1 Candidatus Melainabacteria bacterium
ATCAGCAAAAGCAAGGGGAGAAGAAAACGACATCAGCAATGGCGCAATTATGAGGTATGAAGCAAGTCTCCTGTTTGATCTCAGAGTTGAACACTCAGTTTTGCGGACTTGCTTTTGCATGTTGCCTCATTGTCGAGAATCAGCAGTTGCGCGAACAACCACCTATGCCTCTATTTTTCTTCTTTCTCTTCTTCTTCAGTAACGTCATTGACGTCCAAAGAACCTGCTTGAATTTCTGCGATTTCTTCTTCCAATTCTTTGATTCTGGCTTCAGCTCTGTCGATCTGGGTCAATTCATCATGCACACGATCAACGAGACCATCAAGCGATCTCGATTCTGTCCAGAGAATAAACGTGCGCAAACCGATGGTCTGGAAATGTCTGTTCTTTTCCATATCAAGGGTTTTGATATTGATTTTCAGCTTGGCAATCTTTGCTTGTTTGCCGGTCTTGTCAGCTGCATCCTTGGCTGCGTCTTTGACCTTACTAAAAAAGTTGTCGAATGATGGCATAGCTCTTCACCTCTGGCGGTAGTACGTCGCTTGAGAAACTCTTTATTTTAAACGCCGTCCATCCGCAAATCTCTTTGAGCGAAGTTTTGTATTCAAAATCAGGGTGCGAAGTCCATACCAACTTCAGCCAGGTTGAAACGTTCGTGAACCAGCCTCACAGCCTCTTTTGCATAGGACGCCGGAACAACAATGCTTACTCTTAGATCGGCCGAAGTGACCATCAAAACTGGAATTGCGGCGCTGCTCAATTGATCGAAAACAGTAGCAACGACTTCCGGACGACTGGTTAAACGCCTGCCTACAACAGAGATTCGAGCAATATCTGTATCGCAATGGATGTGCGGCGAGCCCAAAGTCTTGCCCAAAGACTCGATTATTGAAAGAACTCGAGGCACCGAACGTTTCTCAACTGTGAAGGCGAATTCCTGGAAAGGCTCATCTTCACGGGCAAGCAACATAACCATGTCGGTGGCGATATTGAGTTCTTGCAAGCGCGTGAAAAGGGATGAAACACCTTCAACGCGTTTAGCATCGACATCTTGAGAAGGACACTTGAGAGTGACAGAGGCCTGGTTCAAATCGAGGGACAAGCCACAAACCGTGTACTCAGGCGCGGCCAAGCGATTTGTTATCAAAGTGCCGCTGTCTTCAGGCTTGAATGTCGAGCGAACACGAATCGGCACATGGTTATCCATCGCCATTTCAATCGACCGAGCTTGCATTACCTGAGCGCCCGTCGCTGCCAGCTCCAGCATCTCTTCATAGCTGATTGCTGAGAGTTTGCGGGCTTCCGGAACGATTCGCGGATCGCAGGTGTAAACTCCAGCGACGTCAGTGTAGATATCGCAGCGTTCGGCGGAAAGCGCGCCTGCTAGGGCTACAGCCGTTGTATCGGAGCCGCCGCGTCCCAAAGTAGTTATGTCGTTGGCGTCAGTAATTCCCTGAAAACCGGCAACAACGGCTATTTCGCCGCGCTTCAGGCTGGACTCGACTTTATCGGGACGAACTTCGCGAATCTTCGCAGTGCCATGGCTGGAGCCGGTAATGATGCCGGCTTGATGCCCGGTGAACGAACGCGCTTGCCAGCCGAGTGATTGAATCGCCATCGACATCAAAGCAATCGAAACCTGCTCTCCTGTGGACATAAGCATGTCCATCTCACGAGCATCAGGACTATCGGAAATTTCTTCAGCCATCGAAATTAGATGGTCGGTCGTGTGTCCCATGGCGGAGACGACCACAGCAACTTCATTACCCTCGGAAGCGTTTTTCACCGCAATCTCTGCCGCTTTGCGGATTTTTTTGACGTCGGCTACCGACGTGCCACCAAACTTTTGAACAAGACGCCCCATTGCGATTTACCAAGATTGCTAAAAGCTAGAACCAGAGAGGATTTTGAAGAAACTTTTCCTGTCGCTACCGT
>DTSE01000473.1 GCA_012965515.1 Candidatus Melainabacteria bacterium
TTATTAATTGTTTATTGTTTGCCGATGATATTGTTCTCATCGCTGAAACTGAGGAGGAACTCCAAAGGTTGCTTGGTGTTGCATCGGCATTTGTTTTAAATGCCATTTACACTTTGAGTTTTTACATTCACCGATCTGAATCTCGCTACATTGGCTGCGAAACCTGCAACACTTAGGCAGCCTTCAAAGAAATCGACTTTCTCATCACCGATTGGTGTGAGGATTGGATTGATAAGGACGTGAAAAGGCACCGGATATCTTTCGCGCAGGTTGAGTTCTTCCTCGCTCATTTTCGTTTTCTCGCCGGCTTCGTCTTCAATCACTGTGAGTTTTATCGATTCGCCAATTTGAGGTGCCGCGAGACCGACACCAGGCGCGGCACGCATTACCTCACGCATGATTTCTATCAATTCTTGAATCTCGGCTGATTTGATTTCGTCGCGCGTTAATTCACGCGCTTCCGCGCGCAGTGCTGGATGACCGGTTTGAACTATAGACATATGGGAATTTTACCTGGTGTCGTGGCTTGACAATGTCTGTCTAAACAGGATAATGGATGTATGGACATATTATTTACACCTAGTCGCGAACAAAAGATGAACGGCACCGTAGGACGGGGCTCGGAGTGACGCAGGCGTAAATAACTGATCAAAAGCATCTGTAGTCATTCAGCGAGCCCTTTCAGAAACGAAAGGGCTTTTGGTTTATCTATATATGCAAATTTGGAGAGATGGCTGAGAGGCCTAAAGCGACGTTCTGCTAAGACGTAGATGGTCAAACCATCCGTGGGTTCGAATCCCACTCTCTCCGAGGAACAATTAAGGAATACAACCAGTGAAATAAGAACAAATAGAGGACACGGACATGGAGATTTTTACACCAAAGGATAAAACATACGACATCATGCGAACTGAAGGAGCGGTCCCAGTCAAGATGTGGACCCGTGGCGTGCAGCTCGAGGAAGAGGCTCGCAAACAGTTGAGCAATATCACCAAGATGCCGTTTGTTTTTCGGTGGGTAGCAGCCATGCCCGACTGTCACTGGGGTATGGGCGCCACCGTCGGCAGTGTCATACCTACAAAAAAGGCGATTATTCCGGCTGGCGTCGGAGTCGACATTGGTTGTGGTATGGTCGCTGCACGAACAAGCTTGCGTGCATCCGACTTGCCCGATGATCTAGCTTCAATCAGACACGCAATCGAAGCCGCCGTGCCGCACGGTCGTACCGACAACGGTGGACCAAACGACAGAGGTGCCTGGAAGAACGCGCCCAAAGCGGTGGAAGATGCATGGGCTGGTCTTGCAGAAGGCCACAAGAAAATTGTGGATAAGCATCCCAAGCTTGCGCGAAGCAACACTATCACGCATCTTGGCTCGCTTGGCACAGGAAACCACTTCATTGAGATCTGCGTGGACGAGGATGATGCCGTTTGGATCATGCTTCACTCTGGCTCCAGAGGAATCGGAAATTCAATCGGCAAATACTTCATCGAACTTGCGAAGAAGGATATGCAGAAATGGTGCATTGATGTGCCGGATCAGGATCTTGCCTACTTGCCGGAGGGTACCGACAATTTCAACGAGTATTGGAAGGCGTTGATGTGGGCGCAGAAATTTGCGCAGACAAATAGAGACGTCATGCTGAACTCTGTGATTGCGGCACTTCGCAAGTGCAAATTGCCCGACTTCGAAATCACTTCAGAAGTCGTTAACTGCCACCACAACTTAGGAAGATATGTCTTTACCAACATTTAAGGAAACAATCTAGAATAGAGCAACATTTGTATTTTTTTTTCGTCACATTATTAAACGCAAACAGTAACTTTCCGTGAAATAAAGTACCACTTTATTTCACGGCTATCAATGGTCCCCCCTTGATAGCCGTGAAATAAAGTAACTTTATTTCACGGCTATTTACTTTATTTCACGC
>DTSE01000474.1 GCA_012965515.1 Candidatus Melainabacteria bacterium
CGTGGTTTTGGGGCGGAAGGATTTGGGGGTCAGCTATCATCTAGCCGTTACCGTGGATGATCACGTGCAGGAAGTCACGCACGTCACGAGAGGCGAAGATTTGTTTGCCGCAACGCACGTACAACGGCTATTGCAGGAATTATTAGATCTCGACGAGCCTATCTATCGCCATCACGGTCTTATCACGCATGAAAGCGGACGGCGATTAGCTAAACGAGACAAAGATCAGACCATCGACGCCTTGCGCATGGCCGGCACTACGCCGAACGACATTCGCCATAAGCATGGTCTTACCAATCGCGCAGGCCGATAAAGTTCTTGAATGGTCGGGAGCACTAAAGGGACGCCAGGGGGGGTGATTGCCCCCGTCCAACATCAAGCACTTAAGCTGGCTGATAAACGGGAGCAATCGGGGCTAGTCTGCTGAACTCACAAGCTCACCAGTCATTAAGGCCGATAAAATGCAAGAAGGGATTGGCATCGCCCTCTTCGGCCCAAACACGCCATTCGTCTCGAATTCTTTTGGTCTCTTGCGGGCTTCCCATACCGCGCCCGATCCCGAGAATTTGCAATTCGTGGCACTTTGCGTCACCTGTGCGTAAAACGTCGCGGGGAAGCGTCGAATTGCTATTGCGTAAATTTGTGTACTGAGAATCTTCGATGCCGTCGGACAATAAAATATAGGTTGTCTGGATATCTCCACAATCGACGACTTGGTTCATATTCTCAAGGAACGCCAAAATATTCGTATACCCTTCCGCATTAAGCGTACCCGATCGCACGAGGTCCGGAATACTTCCGATCAGCTGCTCGATTTTGAACGCCAAGTCTTCCGGTCTGTTCTTTGAGGATATGCGCGAATCGATTCGCAGGAGTTCGTTCGACGTTGAGTTATACATGCCCAATGGGCGAATAATGACTTCGGATTTCACCGGCAAGGCCCGAACATAATCGGCAACCCGGCTGGCAATTTTACGGGCGTGATCTGCCTCGTCGACCAGCGGATTGCTTGCACTCATATCAAGGCCGATGACCAATCTTTCAGGATCCTTCGGATCTGCCCAATGAGCATTCGTGGAACCGGCTTTTGCTGTTCCCAATGCAGCGATCGTCAACGAGACGATGGCGGCGCTTATGATAAAAATTCTATTCATTTCAACACCTCAAATTATCTCGTCAAGAAATCGTACAGTCAAATTCAACCGCACGCTAACTTGCACGGGGAGCGTTTGTCCGGCTCCCTTGGTTATTGAGATATTTTTCGCTTTGCTTAAGCGTTTTCCACTCGCGTTCTCGTTTCCGGCGTCTTATGAAGTCGCGGGCCCTGACGAGATTCGTCACGTTTGACTCAGCAACTTGCAAAGATAGTGCTCCGACTGCAGTCACCACCAGAAACACAAGTGCCGGCGAAAGGAACCATGAGAGCGCTTGTGTGCTCCGTATAGTATCAGCGGAAATAACAGTTGACGAGGGCGGAGATATGATCGCTGCTTCAGCAGAACTCACAATGCCGAGCTTCTCAAACGGATCGTCGAGAGCTTTTGCTGCCGGCGATTGTTCGAGGATTGCCAGCTCATCTGCTGGCATGGCTTGCCTTGCATTGATGAATCCAAAACCCGCTACCATTACGACACTTAAAACGAAGAATAAAAGCACGAACATGGCCCGACCACGTACACCCAGAAGACTTAAAAAGAAATGGAAGGCGATTGTGGCAATTACCACTTGGAATGACTTGAACAAGATACTGTTAGCCAAACTTGACGGTACTTCTAGGAATTCATTGGCCAATGCACGTGTCCAAAATTCTGTCATAATCTGATAGTCAACCGTCATAGCGAGTAGAAAAACAGCAATTCCCGATATGAGAGCGAGGCCATACAGCCATCGGAAACTGAAGTAACGCTCGCTTTGATCTAAATTTCTA
>DTSE01000475.1 GCA_012965515.1 Candidatus Melainabacteria bacterium
CAGCCAGTTTTGCTTTGTCTGCAAGAACCGTTGCTTTTGTGTCGTTGTGAAATCGGAACGTGGCTTTTATTTGCCCAGTCCACCGACGATCGGACCCAATGCGTTGACGATCGTTACGACGGCTGGTCCAAGCATCGGCGCCAGGATCAAAGGCATAACGAAGATCATGATTACAGGCACCATCTTAACCGGCACTTTGGCGGCTTCTTCTTCTTTCTTTCTCTTCAGCCTGTCGCGCAGCGCTTCTGCTTGTTGCTTGAGCGGATAAGCGATGTCCGAACCTTTTTGTTCTGCGGCGATGAGTGCCGATGCCATGTTGATCAATTCGTCTACCATGCATCGTTCGCCCATTTCGCGCAATGCGATAGGAACGGACTTCGCGAAGATTTTGACGTCGCTGATCAACTGGCGCATTTCTTCAGCCAAAATCGGGCAGGAGTCACCGATTTCTTTGGATACTTTGTCCACGCCCATCATCAAGCCGAGACCGGCTTGAGCGCAAACGATAAGCAAGTCGATGATGGTTGGAAGTTCGCGCAAGATCAAATTCTGGCGCTTCTTGACACGTCCAGCAAGGAAGAAGTTGGGCAGCATCCATCCAAGCAATGCAGTGGGGATGGCCAGGATCAAGTTGAATGCGTTACCGGTAGACGCGATCAAACCGAGAAATACAGCGCCTGCTGCAATGATTGATCTAATGCCGATATAGATCGCTAAGTGTTGCGGGGTTCTGTAGTTTCCGGCGTTGAGCAGTTCTACCGTTCTTCTATCAGCGCAAGCAGGAACCACGCTCAACACAAGTTCGCCAACGGTGCGGCAAACTTGTGTGGTTGTCGAATCCTTTGGTGCGCCTTCGCCTTCCGCCTCTTTTTCTTTCGGGCGGACGCGGACCGCGTATTGGTCTACATATTGAGTGAAGAGCGGCTGCATGACGAGGAGCCCGAAGATTATGCAACCTCCGAACGTCAGCATACCGATAAACATTGGGGACATCGCTATACCTCGAAAGTCGTCATCTTAACTAGGATCCAGAAGCCGACGCCTTCCCAGAGGATAAGAACGATCAAAACGATTCTGGCGATTGGGTGATTCAAGAACGGAACGATATAACCAGGTGATGCCAGGTATGTCATAAGCGTGATGCCGTAAGGCAAGCAGCCGATGAATGTCGCTGTCGCTTTACCTTGTGCGGTAAGCGCGTTCATGAAGTCGCGGAGTTTGAATCTTTCCCGGATAGCTTCGGCAATACAAGCAACAACGTCAGCGAGGTTGCCCCCTACGTCCTGACTGATGAAGATTGCTTTGGTCAAAAGCATGAAGTCGGGTGTACGGATACGAGTAGCCATTTCACCCATGCAATCTCTAAAAGGTTTACCGAGCTGGAGTGAAACGAGACCACGCTTGAATTCTGCGCGAATCGGATCAGGCGCAACTTCGGAGAGAACTTTGAACACTTCCATAACCGGCGAACCGGCTCGCAGTGCGGACACCATCGTTTCTAGAACTTGCGGCAATTGAGCGGTCATCTTGTCCTGGCGTTGTTTGGCAACGAAGCCCAGGTATTGAATGTAACCGCCAATTCCGAGCGGAACACCCAGAATGAAGGCTGGAATAGACATTTCCGGCAATCCGCTTACTACAGCGATGACTGCCAGAACCATTCCGCTTGCAATCGAAGTGACGATCCACTGCATTTTGATCTGGTCGTATTTCGATTCCAGACCGGCTTGCGCCAAAATGCGGGACAAGTAGTCGGTGCGCTGCTTGAGAAAGATGTCGATTTCGACCGCTTCCTGGTTTTTTTCAAGCATTCTGCGCTGGTGCTTGCCGAGCCTTGAAAGCTCGTCGGCCCATTGGCTTCTAGTGGCGGCCATGATGATGAGACCGGCCAGTAGAACGAAGACAAAGACTATTCCGCCTACGC
>DTSE01000476.1 GCA_012965515.1 Candidatus Melainabacteria bacterium
TTATTAGTCTGATTTGCAATTATCATCATAAGTCTTTCAAATCCTAAACCAAATCCCAAAAGAGCCCAAGCTCATGTTTCCTGCAACTAATTAGCTTCTAAAAGCTAATCGGCGGGGACTACGGTCTCACGTCGTGGTGGAAAAGCACCATTCATGCATTTTTTGCAGGTGGCGCTGTTGGGCATTTCTAAAAATCTCTCGCAACGAACTTCTCGGCAATCACGCCAGAAGAGACTTTTGGAGACTGTCATGAAAAGAAAATCGAATTTGCCCTCCGGCGCTAGGCCGGTTGGCAACGATAAAGCGCGCATAAACTCGCTGCGCGGTGAATCTCCTTTCGTCATCAAACCGCTGTTGCAATTCGCTCCTGAAGCGGAAAGCGATGGCGCGGTGGCTATCGAGCTTGTCTGGATTGCTCACGTCAAACGCAGCCTCTGGAAGGTGGAGTACCTCGCAGAAGGTGCCGTCTCTTGGATTGTTTGCGACGTTGAGAAAGTCGACAGCGTTACTATCAAAGACAACGAGTTCAAACGCTTTCGGGCTCTGCTGAAAGGCTTGAAGCCTGGTTCCGCATTTGAATATCGTGTTTCCATTGCTGGTCAGCAAGTCTTTGCCGCATCGGCGAAGACCCCACCGGGTTCTGGTTGTAAGACCACGGTTGCCCTCTTCGGCGATTTCGCAGATGGAGATCCTGAAGCGACCAAAGTTGCAAAAGGTGCATACAAAGCCAATGCGGATATGGTCATTCTGGTAGGCGATGTGGTCTACAACAACGGTCTTTACGGTGAATACCGTAAGCACTTCGATCCCGTCTACAACGGTGATGGCGAAAGAGGCGCTCCCATAGGGCGTTCCGTCGTAACGGCTGCCGTTCCGGGCAATCATGATGTTCGTGTTCCGGATCGCTTCGACTTCATCCAGCACGCCTCGGATGCTGACTTGTTCGCATTCTTCCGCATTTTCCGGCATCCGAACAATGGTCCCAAGCTGGATGCTGATGTGCTCAGCAAGATGGTGGAGCGCGAGCGTGATGGGCAAAAACTCTTGAAGCTCTACGGTCCGGACTTCATCAAGCTGTCCAATTACTACTTTCGCCAGGGAGACAGCTTCTGGGTCATGCTCGATGCCAACGAGTACCTGGACTGGCGCAATCCGGATTTGCACAAGTGGCTTGAGAAGGCGCTTGCCAAAGGCGCCGACTGCACGTGGAAGTTCGTTTGCTTCCATCAGCCTGGCTTTAACAGCGACGCGAAGTACAAGACGGATACGCGTATGCGTGTGCTTTCTCCGATCTTCGAAGCCTCCGGCGTCGACATCGTTTTCAGTGGTCACTGCCACTTCTACGAGAGGAGCTACCCGCTCAAATACAAGATCAAGTCTGGCAAGGCGGGGCGCAAACTCAACCCTGAAGGCACTATGGTGCTGGACAAGGTGTTCGACGGCGACAAGAACAACAAGCCTCAGGGGGTGATTTACATCGTCTCTGGAGCCGGCGGACTGCTGGTCACGAAAGGCATGCGTCCATCGTCGCACGGGAAAGTCGAGTCCAGCTTTAAGATCGGGGATCGAAAGAACTCCTTCACTGTGTTGTCGTTGGATGGCAAAGTCCTGACTCTGCGCCAGGTCGATACAGCCGGTGGCGAAGTGGATAAGTTCCTCATCGACAAAAACTGAGTCTTCATGCGTGTTGCAGCACCTCCCCTGCAACACGCATTTTTTCGTCATCTGTATATTATATTGCTTAGTAAATTACTCCGAAAAATTTCAAATTTTTCGGAGCAATTCACTAAGCTCATTTGGGGGACCCCATAGCTCCAAACTACGATGTTTGGCTGCTTAGCGGGATCGTGAATGAAAAGGTACTGCCTTGATTTTCCACACTAGTAGCAGCAATTTCGCCGCCGTGTAATTCGACCAATGCTTTGCAAATCGACAGTCCCAGACCGGAGCCGCCCTTGAGCCGCGAGTCGGAAGACTTCACTTGCGTAAATCGATCGAAGATTGTCGGCAAAACATCTTCGGGAATTCCGCGCCCCTTGTCCTTCACAGAGACCTTTGCAAAACTTCCTTCCACCTCTGCGATTACTGAAATTGCTGTTTTGGGGGGAGAGAATTTCAGTGCATTGGCGACTAGGTTGGTAATGACTCTGATTAGTCTCTCTTCGTCTGCTATAACGGAGGCGGGTTCACACTTCAATTCAAGGGTTATTTGCCTTTCGTCGGCTGCTGGTTTGAGAGCCGCACAGGCAGATTCAAGTAAATCGCTCAATTCCACATCGCTAAGGGTCAGTTCCAACATACCTGCTTTGATTTTTTCGATGTCCAGCAAGTCGTTGATAAGTGAAAGCATTTGCGCGGTGCTGGTGTCAGCTACTTTAAGCATGTTCTTGCCACGTGCATCTAATTGCCCAAACATATCGGCTTGCAGCATTTCCAATACGTTTCTCAGCGTGGCTACAGGTGTCCGCAGATCGTGCGTGATCATCGCAACGACTTCCTGTTTCATTCTTTCTGCTTGTTTGCGTTCACTGTCATTGTGAATGACGCAAAATAGTGTTTTGTCTAGTTTTGACCAGTAGGCGGTCCAAAGGGTGTCGATAGTTTCACCATTGGTGTGAAGCATGCGCACTTCAAAAGGCTGCACCTCTTTCTCATTGGTTACCTCTTCAATGGTGGCTAGCAGCCGGTGCACATCGTCTTTTTGAATCAGCGAGATGTACCGCATTCCCAGGATGTCTTCCGATTTAATTCCTAGCACACGATTGGAGGCGGCATTGCACGCGACAAATTTGCCGTCTTGATCAATTGAGCAGATCATGTCTTGTGCATTCTCGACGATTGCTCGCTCTTTTCGCGCGGATTCACCAATTGCCGATGCCATAGCGCGGAAGACGCCGTCCAAAGCACTGATTTCATCGGCTCCTTTAAGAGCCTCGCGCAGAGGTTTTCCCGCTGCCAGCCTGCGTGAGTTGTCGGCGACGACGTTCAGTCTGCCTGATATTTCACGGACAAAAATGGCGGCGCAAACGAGAGATATTGCTACGTTCAAAAAAACACCAAGCAGAAGAACGGTCGTTTCTTTCGCTTGTATTGCCTCTTGTTTTGCCGGACTGCGTTCAACTATGTCTTTGGCTCGCGCATTGATGTCGAGCAACTCCTGAGATCTTACTTGTGCTGCAATTGCTCCTAAGTGATTCAGCCAGTATTGCCTGGTTGCCTCCACTTCCAGGACGCGCGAATGTGCCTGTAGGCTTATTAGTTTGTTGAATGCTTCTTTGATCGCGCTGTGCGAGAGCTCGACGGCTCTCTCGTCTTTCTGGTTGCCCTTGACCGCTTCGCCCAGCGCGTCGTAATAAGTGCGCCATCTCTCAACCGCCGTCAGATTCAAGCTTCTGACGAATTCCGGAGTAAAAGTCCTCATGGTCATCATGACGTCAAGTTCGGAAAGTTCGGCCAGAATGACAGTGACGATGTCACTTACGCGCTTAGCCGCGTTCACTCTTTTGATTTCTTCCTGGTACTCTTCTCGGCAATAATTGAGAGAGCCCAAAAGCAATAATTGAAGCGCCAGGATGAAAGCGAGAATGGCGACAAGCTTATTTGCTAATGTGAGGCGAACCTTCATGAAAAACGCTTTCTTGGAGCAGGTCTACAGAATTGTAGCTGTTTCAATTCGGTCGATTGTCATTGGTTGTGCCAATTTTGGGAAATTCTTTTTGCAAGCGCGCCACGTCTTCCTTGGACCATGCTTTGAATTTGATTCCAAATTCTCTCAGTTTAGGCAGCTTGAGGATTGTTTTGGAAACGGCACTGTAACTGAGATTAGAATCAAGCGCGGTGAAATTTTCCAGGTTTCTGAGATTGCAAATCCAATTTGTGTCAGTGTCGCTCAGTTTCGCTTTATCGATCCACACCTTGCGCAAGTTTTTGAAAGTTCCGACGATACTGAGATCCTGCGGTGACAGATCTTCGGCGCTCATTCTCAGTTCTTCAAGAGCCGTTGAGCCTCTGAGTTTCCTCAGTACATCAGACTGATTTGGCAGTGCCGAGATATTGAGTATCTTCAACTGGTTCAATCGTTTTAAGCCCAGCAATCCTTTGCCTGTCATATTGGTTCTGCCAACTCTCAGACCGTCCAGTTTGGGCAATTTGTTCAAAGTTTCAACTAACTGATCGTCGACTTCGCATCCTGTCACGTCCAGAAATTTCAAATTTTTCTGACGATCTAGATATCTGAAGGTTGAATCGCCAACGCCGAAATTGAACCGAAAACGCATCCCGGCAAATTCATTGGCATTGAAACGCAGAAGAAACTTAGGATTGGTGACAATCACCTTGTCTTCGACATCCATCCGTAAGGGCTGCTCGATTGGAAAAGACAGCACTCCTTTAGCAGGGTAGGTTTTGCCTGTGTCCATCGCATAAATGTATCCCATGCCGAAATTCTTCGTGGAGCCGAAATCGAATACACGAATGGAGCGCCCATTCTTATCAACCGAAATCGTGCTAATCGGTCCTCCGTTAGCATTTTCGATTACCTCTGCCGGTATGCCTTCAGAGCGCTTTAAACTTTGTGCTTCGTCGAAGCCGGCTTGATAAGACGAGGCCAATTGTTGGTTCATTAAGTAATAGACCGCTAACCCGGCAACCAAAGCCCCAAGGGCTCCTGCTGAAAGCGTCTGTGCAATGTGCCGAGTGTGATTGCGGGCAACGATTTCGGCTTTTGTCGGTGTGAGAACTTGTGGGTGGTGCGAAACACCTTGCTGCAAAAGGCTGAGATCGCGAGCGATTGATTTCATGTCCTGATAGCGAGACTCCGGATTTTTCTCCAGCATGAGTCGCAAAATCTTTTCGATTGCGGGCGGAAACTCTTTTCCTAAAGTCGCTTCTTTCAAAGTCGGAACGTCGGACGACTGATGCTGCATCATAGTCGATAGCGCTGTATTGCCCATGAAAGGAGGCACGCCAGCCAGGCACTCAAACATGACACAGCCCAGCGAATAGATGTCGCTTCTATGATCGACTGGTTTTCCAAGACATTGTTCGGGGCTCATATAGAGAGGGCTGCCGAAGATTTCACCTGTGCGTGTAAGAGCTTGAGTTGGTTGTATTTCTTCGTCAGTAAGTTTGGCGATTCCAAAATCGACGACGCGTACACTCAGACCGCTGCTGTCTGACTGCGGCGGTACCAGCATGATATTGCTGGGTTTCAAGTCTCTGTGAATGACGCCCATTCCATGCGCATAGGCCAGTGCAAAACAGACCTGGATGAAAATGGTAAGAGTTTCTTCTATGCTGAGAGTATTCTTGTCTTTGATAAGTTTTGCCAGCGTCGTGCCTTCAATGTAATCCATCACGAAAAATGGAATGTCGCCATTGATCAACCCGCAGTCATGTACTGTGATCAAATTGGGATGATCGAGCATCGCCGCCGTTTTGGCCTCGACCTGAAAACGCCGCCAGGTGACGTCCGACACTTCTCGAGTGTTCAAAGTTTTCATGGCCAGAATGCGACCGAGCGTGATTTGTTCGACGCGATAAACGACACCCATGCCGCCGCGACCCAGCTCGTCCAAAACTTTGTACTTTTCGGACACTATTTGTCCGGGAGACAGTTCAGCCGCAGGTCCGTAAGTCAGACCCAGAGTTCTGTCATTGACGTCAAATACACTGCCTTTGGATGCATCGGCGTGTATCTCTGCCTGGGATTCTGCTCCCAAGCTCTCCTGTTTATTCGCTTCGTTCATCCAAGGACTCCCACGCGCCCCTCTTTGGGATATACCTCGGTACGGCCGCGTTTCGACAAAATTGGCAGATAAATTCGCTGATAAACCCAGGAAATCAGGGTCAAGCTAAGCCGCTTAACATATTGGCTGGAGGCAGTTGTTCTGCCTTCGATGCTCGGCACTTGTCTCTAATGAACCGAGGCAGACTGAAGCTCGTCGAGGGACTTTCCTCAACCAACTATCAGCCTGCCTTCAGCCTTTGCAATTTGAGCAGGGATGCGGTCAGTAGCGTGGCTGGCGCGAGGGTTGATGCGGGGAAGGGTTTCGCAACTAAACCGCTACTTTTTCTACAGCCATCGATAGAATCGATAGCTGGCAGACTACTGAATCTTCATAGTCCTCATCGTCTTCGTCTTCTTCATCTTCTTCCTCAGGATCAAGAATAAGAGCAGGTTGCGCAAACATACCGGGCTGAATGTCAGCAAAAACGTTTTTGACTGATACATTGGGATGCTCATCGGCATACATGACCGCCGCAAACAAGCGACCTTCATACTGAACACTCCATTGATCTTGATCTTCGTGATCGATCAATTCACGTCTTAAATTGTTTGCAAAACCTACCTCGACTATTTCCAATTCAGCGGTCGGCTCGCTCTCTTCATCTCCCAGGTCTTCTGCCAGCACAACATAGATACCTTGGGTTTCTTCAACATCTTCCGGGTGCGAAAACGGTCCACTAAACGAATAATCACCAATCACTACAGCCATTTGTTGTTCTCCTATATGTGTGCCGAAGCCTTATGCTCAGCTTGTTTTTGTAGAAACGGTTCTTTGTCGTGATTGCATTTTGCTTGCGTCCATTCTTGACCGCACAGACTAAGGCGAGGTTAAGAACGCAGCCGATCGAAAAATAAAAGTTTTTGCTTGAAGTCAAGGCGCGATGCGGTTTTATGTCGCTTTCGATATTGATCGCTTATACCCTTAACCCGTTGTTAACCGATCGGCGCTTAGCCGGCTGGTGATACTGCATATGGTGGCGCCCGGAAAGCGTAAAGAACTCGCAATGTGCTCTAGTCATATGCCGTAACAATCTAAGCCTGGAGATAGCCGCGCGAACGTAGCGCCGAAAGGATCTTTCCCTTACGGTTATAAAAGCACACAGGTGAGCAATTTCCAGGTTTCCCGTGCAGTCGGTAGGCTAGGACGTTAGCGCTAAGAGTTTATTAGAACCTGTTCATAGCTTGTTTTTAAACTCATGAACTATGTACTTGTGTGCACCAAAAAGGGTTGGCTGAAATTCTACTTCCACCTTCTTCATGTCTCTGTATTCACACAAATCCCGGTCGCTTTCAACACCAGTTTCGCCTTTTCCCTTCGCCCCAAGCGACCGGGATTTGTGTGAATACAG
>DTSE01000477.1 GCA_012965515.1 Candidatus Melainabacteria bacterium
GCCGGCGCTTGAGGTGTTGGTGGTACAGCTGGAGCCGCCGCAGGAACGGCAGGTTGCGGTGGTTGTACTACGGGATTAGAACCGGAAGATTGTTGTTGTGCACGCACACCAGGAATTTGATTTGGATTGATGCGTGGCATGGGCAGTGGTGCTCCTGGAACAGCCGCCGCAGGAATCACGGGAGCTGGAGCGCCTGCAGGATTCGCAACAGGAGTACTTGCCGCTGGTTGCACAGGAGCTTGTGGTACCGCCTGAGCTGGAATTGAAGGTGGTGGTGTCACCGGAGGAGCCGTTGGTGCTGGCGGTGCTGGAGCTGGAGCCGCTGGAGCTGGAGCTGCTGGAGCTGGAGCTGCTGGTGCTGGAGCTGCTGGTGCTGGAGCTGCTGGTGCTACAGGTGCTGGAGCTGGAGCGGCGACGGGTGAAACTGGTTGGACTGGAGCAGAAGTTGGTTGTGCTGGGGCTTGTGGAATGGGTTGCAGCACAGCAGGTTGCGGAGGTACTTGCGGAGGCGGAGCGGGCGCAGGTGCAGGTGCTGGTGCTGGAGTTGCAGCCGCAGGTGCGGGTGGCTGAGGTGATACTTGAGGAATTGGTTGCAGTACGGCAGGTTGAGGTGGCGCAACCGGAGCTGATGGCACTGGTGGTGCCGGCGGTTGTGGTGGTTGTGGCGCAGGAGGCGCGACCAAACCTGCGGGTTGAACTCGCGGAGGTTGCCCAGGAACTTGTCCCGGTTGAATCTGCGGTGCCGGGGCTGCTGGTGCCACGGGTGCGACTGGTGGAGCAGCAGGAGCAGGAGTTGGTGCTGGTGCCATTGGTGTAGCTGCAGGAATAGCTGCAGCAGGCGCATTTGGCGGCACGCTTACTCTGGGCGGATTGGCAATACTTGGAATTTGTTGCGGTGAAATGGGTTTCGGTGGCGTGACACCGGGCGGCAATGCAGGAGCCGCAGGCGTTGCTGTTGGAACAGGGACTGGAGCGGCAGATTGTGGCTTCTGAGCGGCCGGCATCTCATGTAGAGTTGGCTGCAATATAGGTCTTGGTGGCACAACAGGTGCTGCAGGTGTTACGCCGGCGGCAGAAGGGTTCTGTGGAACAGACGCCGGATTGATAAAGGGTGTTGATCCTGGAGTCGGTGGCTGTGGCGGTTTGGCTAGCGCTGCAATTCCTGGTGGGATTGCTGGAACGGCTGGAGGAGATGGCGGAATCGCTGTAACTGCTGGAGCTGCTGGAGCTGCTGGAGCTGCTGGTGCACCTTGTGGAATCGTGGTCGCTGGTTGAGCGGCGGGAGCTGTCGGAGAGGAGGGAATTGCAGCTGGGTTGATTGAAGGAGGCGCAATCGGTGTTGCCGGAACAGGCGGTTGAGGCAAGGTCGGTGCCGGACTTGGTGCTGGAGGCGCAGGAGGCAGCGCGACTGCCGGTGCTGGAGCGGGATGAGTTGTAGGTGCCACTGGTGGCTGCGGAGCAAGAGGAGCAGTTGGCGTGGACGCTGGAGCCGGAGCTGCAGGAGAGGTTGTCGGTGCCGGGGCAGGCGCGGGTGCTGATGCAGGTGCGGGGGCAGCAGGAGTTGGGGGAGCCTGAGTTGGAGCTGGAGCTGGAGCCGGAGTTGGAGCTGGAGCCGGAGCTGGAGCTGGTTCTGCAACCGGTGTTGGTGCAGTTTCTGCAACTGGTGCTTCCGCGACTGTTGCAGCAATAGGTTCCGCCTCTACTGCCACGGGTGCTGCAGGCGGTTCCTGTTCCGCAGTCGGAGTGACTTCGGCTGTTGGCGCAGCTGTCTCCTCGACCACGGGTGGAAGTTCGATATTCTCTTGCACCGTTGGCGGTGCTTCTAAAGACTCTGGCGGTACGGCCCCGTTTGAAGGCGCTGAATCTGTAGCGGTTTTCGGCGCAGCAGTCTCAAAGTGAGGTTCGCCGTTAGACTGCACCAGATGTGTGCGTAAGAAGTGCTCGAAATCATCCTCAAGGCAAACGGCTTTTTTGATTTCCATGCCTTTTAGGCGGAACTTAATGTCATTCATTGCAGCAAGGTCATCGGGATTGACCATAGCTACTATTACGCGATTTCCAGTTTTCCCAACTGGAAGAACTTTGCGCTGCTCGACGATTTTTGCAGGCAATAGATTCAGAATCTCACTATCGATAGACATGCTTGCCAGAGAAACATAACTGGCACCAAATTGCATGTCGAAGGCGTCCGACAATTCCATCTCGCCTGCAATGCCCATGCGTTCGAGTACGACACTGAGGCTTTGCCCTGATGTGAGACATTCTCTTCTAATAGAAGGAATTTGGTCCGCTGATATGACGCCCATTTCTTCCAGCAATTCTTCCTGTAAGAATGGCGGCGCCTCAACAGCCTCTTTCGTTTCTTCTGCAGATTTCTCTTCGCCTGCAGCCGAAGAAAGATTGGACATGAGGTTTTCGACGGCAGGTGCCTCGTCGCCCCAATCAGTAATTCCAGCAAATTCATCGGCTTCTGCTTTATCTGCGTCCTGATCGCTAAAGGACAATTCCGCCATTGCTTGAAGTTCTTCAACGCCTGACAGAAACTCGCTATCGTCTAAATTGAACTCATCTTCGGTTGCTGTTGCTGCCGGAAGCTCAGCTTCTGCTGCGATTGGTGTCTCTTCAGAAGGATGTGGTGCAATTGTTTCCGGTGAGACATCCGCCGGCGCCTCAGCTGCAGCTTCGGCAGCAGGCTCGCCCCAATCAGCGCTCTCTGCAAACTCCGAGTCATCGGGTATGTCAGCAATTTCTGCCGCTGCAACTGGAGCAGATTCTTTCGCGGCAGGCTCTTCGAAAGCAGTCGCCGCAGCGACTTCCGAAGGTACGTCTTCTGCCAGATCATCTGCAAGTGTTGCCATTTCATCCAACAGTGCGGCGGTATCTTCAGAAGACTGGGCGGCTTCCGAATCTTCTAATGCGATTTCTTGTACAGATGGTGCAATTTCTTGCGGTAGCTCTTCGGCTGCATCCTGTGAGGCTTGGTCCGTAGCTTGCTCGGTAGCAATCTCAGCAGCTATCTCTTCAATCGGCAATTCCGGCTGTTCTTCTACCGGGTGTTCTAAAGATTCTTCTGCAGCATTTTCTTGCTCGCTGCTTTGGGCGCTTTCTTCGGTGAGTGCTTCCTCTGCAATCGTACTTTCTTCAAGAGCAACCTCTCTTATCGCCGCAGGTTCCGGCTCAATTGCTTCTTGCTCTGCAGCAGTCACTTCTTCAACGGACTCGGTAGCAGTTTCGGGGGCTGGCTCTTCGACTTCGCTTTCTTGAGGAGTTGTTTGAATTTCAACCTCTTGAGTAAATGCAGTTAACTCGTCAGACGAGATATCTCCTGCAGCAACTGCTTCGTCCGCAGCAGCGGACGCTTCTTCCCAAGCTTCATCCGCATCGGCCAGAGCCTCTTCAACAGCAGCAGAAGAAGCAGCCAAGGCTTCGGAAGCTTCAGCGAGTGCATCGCTGACGGCTTGTCCTTCGGATTCTGCTTGCTCTGTGGACCACGACATGAAGCCGGCTGCTGCCGGATCCATCGGCGGGACTTCATAACTGGCTGCTGAGCCCTCTTGCTCTTCCTGCTCAGTGGCAGTTGTCGATTCGCTTTCCGAAACAGTTTCATTGGTTGGTTCCGGCAGCTCTGTTGAACTTTCCGGTTGAATAGCTTCAGCGTCCGGATCAAATCCAAGTTCTGCATAATAATCGTTGACTGCTTGCTCTTCAGTAGCAGTGAGAGATTGCTCGGAGAATTCTTCGGCAGTGTCACCGGTTTGTTCAGCAGCGCTGCCCGTCTCTATAGGCGTATTCTCGTCTATTTCATTCATCCACTCAGGAACAGGAGCTTCATCTTTCTGCTCTTGTGGACTAACAGGTTGCGAATCGCTGCGCTTCTCCTTCAGAAATTTCTTTGCAGAAGATACCTGGTGCGCAGCAGAACCTAACTTGCTGCTGAGAAGACCAGATTTACCTTGCGTTTCTTCCGCACCGCCAGCAGTATCATCACTCCCTTCGGCTGCTGCAGGCGCCGTAGGAGCTGGCGGCGGTGGGGGTGGTGGTGGCGCCGGACGCTGTGCGGGAGACAGCTCGTTTTTCTTGCCGCCTTTCTTGCCACCCATCATGCCGCGTAGCGCAGATAATCCACCGGATCTTTCCTGGCTTGGATCGCTGGCCGCTTTTTTGGGAGCGCCTCCTCCACCTTTAAAGAACGAAGCTATGCCGCCTAATTGTGGCTTTTCTGCCGGCTCTGCGGATTCAGATTTGGGTGTTGGTATTGAATCCAGGGCACCAGCGTCGATATTGGGAGTCGGAATGGAATCCAGTGCACTTGCGTCAAAACTTGGAGCAGCTATTGAATCCAACTGACTGCTGTCGAAGGGCTCACTGGAAACTGGCTCTAAATCTTCAGATGGAACCTTGGGAGTAGCTATAGAATCCAAAGAGCCGGTGTCATACTGTGCCGAATAACTGCCGGAGGTCAGAGACGGCGCTGCGGCGACGGTATCGCTTGTCACCTCATCGCTGTCATACTCTGCGCCGGCGAATTCCTGTTCTGCCTGATGGAAATCTACTGCATCTGCAGCTTCATGCTCTGAGGGATTTTCAACGTCTTGCCCTGCTGATTCAGAAGGTATTTCTTCGCCTGTGGCTTCGTCTACGGCAAACTCTTCAGAAGGCAATTCCTCGATGATTTCGCCGGTGGTATCGTCGGCAACACCAGATTCTACCGCCTGGGCAGCTTCTGTTGATGTTCCAAATTCGCTGTCGTCAACCGGCGCAACTTGTCTGTCCGGCATATGACGCATCTTTTCGATCTGGTCGAGAAAAATACGAAAGTCATCTTCGAAGCAAACCAACGGTTTGACATCCATTTTCACGCTGGCTTTGACAGCCTTCATAGCCGCTGCATCGTCGGGATTGATCATGGCAACGGTGAGACGGTTGCCGTCTATGTGAATTGGAACAACGCCGTGTTCGCTTATGACTTCTGCAGGTAATAGATCAACAACCGGAAGTTCCGGGCTGATTGTATGCAAAGCCAGATAATTCACGCCGTACTGCAGTTCCAGCGTATTCTTGAGTTGTTTTTCCGTCGCCAGGTTCAAGCGCTCGAGAATAATTCTGAGGGGTTCTCCAGTCTTCTCTTTCTCTTGCTCGACCTGCTGCAAATCCTCGTCAGAAAGCAGGCCGTTGTCCACGAGCAACTCAGCAAGTTCTTTGCTGATAGAAGACATTCACTTCACCTAACTGGCTAGTAAGCCAAACACCGACAGACCAAAACGCTTTTCGCTGAATTGCCCAAGAGATTGTGTTCCCGGAGCGGAATACGCCGATAACATTGCTCTTTGAAGGGCTGTGACAAGCGCCGTCATAGTTGTTCCCGACACCATTAATATATAAACCTAAACAGATCAGTACAAGTTGATGTAAACCCCATAGCAGGGCGCTTTTCAGCCCAGAGATCAAGGGTTAAACTTATACCGAATGTCGGATAACTATGTACTGATTCTACTTTCCGGCGCTGCGGCGCTTTTGAGGCTCAATCTCGGTCCAGGTGCCGAACCACTCAACAATAGATCCGTTTCCCGAGCGCAATGCCACTGCCCTGCCCAGATGCCAGCGGTAGGGGTTGCCAGAGACCTTACCCACGCCGATTGCTCGTTTTAAGCGAAACTCGACCTCGGCGCTGTCTCCGGTTGCCAGTGCCTTGTTCCATTCGGACAGGTAGACAGGCAGGTCATCAGGGTGAATGAGGAGAGTCCATGCATCATTCAGGCTCTGTTCAACGGATAAACCTGTGAATTCGGTCCAGCGGTGATTGAAGAAGGTGAAATTTCCACTTGCATCCGCCGACCAGACGATTTGCGGGATGGCGTCAGCCAGCATACGAAAACGGAATTCGCTCTCTCTGATTTCGTCTTGTTGACGCTTCTTGTCGTCAATGTCTGTGGAGGTGCCGAACCATTCGCGAATAACGCCATCGGCATTGAAGATTGGCACAGACAGAATCAAATGCCAGCGATAAGAACCATCCTGAGCTCTCAAACGAGCTTCGCACTCGAATATAGATCTGTCCTTAGCGCATTTTTCTCCCAATTCCTGCATGAGCGGAACATCTGCCGGATGAACGCAGGCGTTCCAGAGCAGTTGCTCGCTTTCGTCTTGCTGCAGTCCAGTGTAATCAACAAAACGTTTGTTGCTGTATATAACCCGACCTTCTGGATCGCAGACATTTACAAGCTGAGGAATGTTCTCGGCAAGCAGCCGAAAATGAGATTCTTGGAGAAACTGACGATACTCGTGGAGCTGCTTTGGTTGTAGACCAATAAGGTATGCCAAAACCTGGTCGGGCACGTCTGGCAGGCTGACAACGCCAACAACGACAGGTACTTTGCTGCCATCCTTGTGAAGCAGCTCCTTCTGAAAAGGACCGGCTCTTCCGGTTCGGGACAGTTCTGCCACGGCTCCCAGGTCCACAAGGGAGTGCTCTTGCGGCGTGATGTCGTTCCATTTGACCGCGCCAGACTCAAGTTCTTCCTTGCTGTAACCAAGCAAATCCACCATCGCCTGATTGACTTCCCAATAGCGACCATTCACGTCGCATCGGACAAATGCCAGTAGATTTGCATCGACGAAACGCTTGAGAGCACCGGCGTCCGTGAGAATTTGTTTGGAAAGATCGAATGGGTGTGAAAGGCTGTCAGCTTGACCTGATGATGACATGAAAGAGGGGACTCCATGGTTTGCTTGGTTGGTTAGATTAGCATACTTTCTCCTGACATCCGGCAAAGTCTTTGAAAGCTGCGGTAAATGTGAAATTAGAATTCGATAAGCGTTCCCGGCTTCTTGCCTCTTTGGCTCGAAATAGCAGTACCGCATTTGGTGCCGCACGCAGAATCTCTTGGCAGCCCTCCTTCTATCACTCGGGATCGCGATTGCCTTCCATCTAAAACTGATATGATCTGCAACCTTGGCTACTATAGTCAATCTAGGTGCGCCGTGCCGAAAGACAACAGAATGGTCCGCGTTGGAGACATGCTGGTTGCCGCCAGAGTTGTGTCTTCTGCTGAAATAACAGAAGCTATCCAGGTCTCAAAGCGACTGAGTATTCCGATTGGTCGCGTTTTGATCACCTCTGGCTGCGTCACGGAAAAACTCTTGCATGCTGCGCTCGATCTGCAATCTCTAATTAGAGATGGCGAGGTTCCTCTGGAATCCGCTCTTAAGGCCCTTGCTCGCATTGAGAAAACCAACTGCACCGTAAAAGAAGCGTTGGAAGTGCTGAATTTTCGGCCCAAATATGGCAAGGGAAAGAACAATCTCGCCGATCTTCTGGTTGATTCTAATTTGGTCAGCCAAGATCAGATCGATGATGCGCTTAGAACCAGCTTTGAATACGGAACGCCATTGGGCAGTACTCTGGTTTTTCAGGGAGCACTTTCACCCGATTTTTTCCCCAGCATAAGCGCCATTCAGGAAAAGGTCTCCAACGGCAAGTTGTCTAACGAAGAAGCAATTGATGAGTTGAAGGAAGCCTTTACTCTCTGGTTGAAAGCCGGAGATAGAACAAAACAACCGGCATTAAAAACGATCGAAGATCTTGATGTCGAGCTGAAAGAGCTTCCATTCACGCACAAGAAGCGACACGCAGAGCAAAGGGCATTAAGCAATCCGCGTGCACAAGAAGCTGAAGCAACAGATGCACAACCACAGGTGCAATCGCAGCCGGAGTCGCAGGAAGGGCAGATAAGCTCAAATACCGATGCGCAAGAAGCGCCGGTAGATCACAAAGACTCGGCTGAGAGCACGATACCGCGTGAGGAAGTCGAGGCAAAAACCGATGAAGCTTCGACAACCCATTTGCAAGATGCGGAAAACAAAGCGCCAAAAAATGCGAATCAGTCTGCCAGTGAAAAACGCGAAAGACACGATGGACACACTAGGCATGCGCTTCATGCAGACAAGTCTGCGGCAAGAGAAAAACGCACACCGCCACCGAGTAAACATTCGCGTCCCGGCGGCCGACTGATAGATCTTCTTAGTGCGGCGGATCTCCTCGATCAGGAAAACCTTCCTGGCGCCTATCAAGTCATGCTGCAAGACACGCATAGAAGTGCTGTCTTTTTGGTCGAATCAGGTTTGATTAGTGACGAATTGAGAAGGCAGGCAGAGCGCTGTCACAATCTTGTGCGTCGCGGACGCCTGAGCCCGGAGCAAGCTATCAGGGCACTGAAATCGAGCCAGGAAAGCGAAGTCACTTTCAGAGAAGCACTATCAAAAGAAGGTGTATCTCAACCGGTAAAACTGGAAAAGGATTGGCAGACCGGAGTCGCCGCCGGCGTTGTGGGCGGTTTTCTGGCAGCATTTTTCAGTCTGGTAGTAACACTGGTCAGACTTTTGAAAAAGCGCTGACCAAGACTTATATAAAGAACGTCATCGAATTTATCGGTCGAAACTGTCAAGGCGCGATTGTTTCCATCTTCTGGGAATAATAGTTACACCCGATCGAGGAGGATTTTCCGTGTCTGACGAACCAACTACGGCGCCTGAGGGCGGCGGCGCAGGAACAGATCCAAAGCACTTGAGAGCCTCATTTTGGGGCAACTTGTCATCGGCATTCAAACACATTCGTGCAGCCAGCAATGCAGAAAGTTCGCGCTTGCGAGGATCAGACTACGTTTCTGTAATCAGCTTCCCGCTTGCTGCAGTGTTGCTGGCATCGTCTGCATTCATGCCTCACGGCATCGTTTTGAGACCGTGGTTCGTTCTCTTTCTATTGATTGCTCTCTTCTATTTCATTGCTTCCAGAATTGGTGTGGTTAAGAGTTTCACTCCCAGGCAAGCGCATTTGGTCTGGATGATCGTCGTGGCCACTTTCATCTCAGGTTCAGTCTTTGCGCTCTTCTTGTTTGAAATCTTGCGAATAATGTAGAGCAATGACAGCGATTACCGAAGGGCGGATTGATTATTCGATCCGCCCTATTTATTTTCATTGGGCCTCGCGTTAATCGGCTTTCGAAGATTGCGCCTCGGTCTTCTGCAATTCTCCGATTTCGGGAGCCAGTTCTGCTGCTTCTTCGCGCCTGCCCAATCCGAGCAGTAAATCCTGAGCGTGCATAAGGTCCGATATGGCTCGCCTGTGCTTGCCGGTTTGTGCAAGTAGACGTCCGCGTCTCAGAAATGGTTCTGGATCGGAACCATCAAGACGAATTGCTTCGCCCAGCTCTCGCATTTCTCCATCCAGATTTCCTCTCGACCCGTAAATCTGAGCCTTGCCGAGGTGAGCGCCTTTCAGCCAGGGATTCAAGCGAATTGCTTCTTCGAGATCAGAGAGTGCATCTTCCGTCTTTCCTAGCTTCAATTTCAAGTGACCGCGCTGCATAATCGCAACTGCGTTGTACTTATCCTGTTCTATTGCTCTGTTGTAATCCTTCATTGCCTCTTTGTGCTTATTCAAATCAGCAAACGCATTGCCGCGAAGGACGTAAATTTCCTTATCATCGGGGTTTTCAGCCGCCCAAATATTGTAGTCGTCGAGGGCTTGCTTTGGTTTTCCCAATTCGTGCAAAGCCTGACCACGTCGCAAGTGCACCACCTTTAGTGCCGGATTTACTTTGACGGCGCGATCGTAGTTCTTTCTTGCTTCTTCCAAATCACCCATTTTGTGCAGAGTCAAAGCTTTGTTGTAATAGCCGTTAAACGTCTTGGGATCAAGCTTTAGCGCTGCGTCAAAACTTGAGATTGCATTCTCGTAATCTCCCATTTCATCCAGAACCATTCCGCGCCGATTGTAATTCTCAGCTTCCATAGGTGCGTATTTGATTGCCGTTTCAAAATCCGCAAGTGCTTGCTGATAGTCCCTTTGCGAGCCTGTTCCAAACACCATTGCTCGCAGCGAATAAGCTCTCCAATATTTCGGGTCGATGCTCAAGGCCTGGTTGAAATCTTTCAAGGCTAAATCGAAATAGTTTTTGTGATAAAACGCCATGCCGCGGTCGGTGAGTATACGAACATCGCCATCTTTTCGAGTCAGAGCTTTTGCCAAATCAGCAAGCGCCAGATCGTATTCACCCATGCGAATATGCGCCAAACCTCGCATGTGATAAGGAACCGCAGACTTGGGATCGGAGTCGACACATATGTTGTAGTCGATAACTGCTTTGTCGTATTGACACAAATTGACGTACGCACTTGCTCTTTCGAAGTAAGCAACAAGAAATTTCGGGCTAAGTGAAATCGACTTGCTGAGCGACTCTACGGCACGCTCATATTCACACATGTCGTTGAACAGCAGTCCTTTTTGATAGTGCGCTTGATGATACTTAGCGTCCATTGAAAGGACCTTTTCAAAGTCCAACAAAGCTCTATCGAGTTGATTGTTCAATCTGTACGCAATACCGCGACTCTGGTAAGCCTCGATGGATTTTTCATTTGCAGACACTGCTTTATTCAGATCATCGATTGCTTTGTCCAGCTCTCGCGTCATGATGTACGCAGCGCCGCGATCTAAATAGATATGATAGGCGGGAAATTCGTCCGGTTTGTGTGCGAGTGCTTGCGAGTAATCGCGAATCGCCAGGTCGTAGTCACCTTTTTCGGCGTATGCGTCTGCGCGCGCCATAAATACGCGAAAATTCTTGTCGTCCAGGGTGATGTATTTGCTTAAGTCATTGAGCGCAAGATCGAAATTGCGCGCCTTGAAATGCGAAAGACCACGACCCTTCCAGCAACTTGCATTCTCGGGGTCGTTTTTGATCGCTTCTGAAAATTCCTCGACTGCGCCGTCATACTGCCCGAAGAGGTAGAAAAACCACCCCTTGGCTTGATGAATCATGCCCCCTAGTCCCAAATCGACACCTTTTCGAAGCGCTAGAAATCTTATCCCGACATTGAATCATAATTATAGGGTCTTTGCCTGCTGAGACCTTTGCTGCAAGCACAGAAGAATCGACCTTTTGCGCTAATTAAGAAAAGCAGTGCATCCTTTCGTTCTAGCAACTTTCGGCCTTGTAATGGAATGCATATACATTTCATTTTTGGCTGGACCACATAGCGATTCTAAATTTCGGGGGCGCGCAGGCGCTCCCACACTGGAGGACTAAGGATGACTTTCTCTGGTTTCAACATGAAAGATCTGGTACCGGGCAATCTCATGCCGAAAGATTTGAGAACTAAGATCTGTGAGCATATGGGTAAGGAGCCAGCCACACTCTCTATCGTCACCGAGCAGTTCGAAAGATACAACCAGGCAAATCTGCAAATTGCTCTGGACGAATTGACCACCAAGAACGGTCGCAGCACTTCTATCCTGGGTATTCAGGGCGGATTTCTGAACAATTTGACCGGCACCTCGCTGGCGGATTTGGTTGCATCCCAGTCAGTAGCGAGCTTTGTCGGCTTGGGTGGAGCCAAGGAAGGTACCGTTCAATATCTAAACATGGAACTCGACAGTGGGCGCAAACTGGCTTGCGTTCAGGGCGGTCTCTATCTCATCAATGGAAGCCCAAAACTTGCTCTACTCTTGCGCCAGGGTTCGATGATGGATTTTGCCAATGCATCACCGATTGTCATCGACGTGATGTCGGAAAACCGAGAATCGGCCGAGAAGTTCATCAAAGACATTCAACGGCACATGGGCAAGAACAATGTCTATCGTGGAAAAATGCTTTCCGTAAGTGACGGCGCTGCACCGTCTGCCGGAATGGGTGGTGCGGGTACTTTGAAGTTTCACCAGGTTCCGACTATTACGCGCGAACAGATAATTCTTCCCGAAGGGCTTTTGAAACGCATCGAGAAGCAAACGGTAGAAGTCGGGCAATACAGCGAAGCGCTCAGGAATGCAGGTCGTAAGTTGAAGCGCGGTATTCTTCTGCACGGCAAACCAGGTACAGGCAAGACCATGACTGCGATGTATCTCGCTTCGGCTATGAAGGAGCGTACAGTTTTGCTGGTCACCGGTCGCGGGCAAGGCATGATTTCGAGAACTGCCTTCTTTGCGCGCTGGCTCGCTCCGTCGATGGTAATTATTGAAGATGTGGATCTAATCGCTGAAGACAGATCCACGCGTAATGACTGTAATGAGCACATACTCCTTGAACTCATGAACGAGATGGACGGTTTGTCTGATGATGTTGATGTCCTTTTTGTTCTCACCACCAACCGCCCGGAAATTTTGGAGCCTGCATTGGCCGCTCGTCCTGGGCGAATTGACCAGGCCTACGAAGTTCCATTGCCCGATGCTGAGTGTCGCAAGCGACTTTTCGATGTTTACTCCAAAGGCTTGACGGTTAAGGTCGAAAACATGGAGGTGTTTATCAAACGGACTGCCGGAGCAAGTGGTGCTTTCATCGGCGAACTGATGCGTAAAGCTGCACTTTTTGCGGCGCCTGACGGTGATCCGATTGTCGTCCGAGACAGACATTTGGATGAAGCTATGCACGAAATGGTAGTCGCTGGAGGAAGTCTAACCAAGAGCCTTTTGGGCTCCAAAGACATCGGTTTTGTTCCCAGTGAACTTACAGGCAGATAGCTTTTCGACTGGGAGAAATCAGCCGAACACAGGTTCTATATCTGTAAATTGCCGCTTAGCCGCGGCCCCGTTTGTCCGCGCATTCAGCTTTGTATCTTTGCCAGCGACGAACTGCAGGGTTTGTTTCGCCTAGTTTCTGCGTGCCGATCTTAATCGCTTCGGCAAACAACTGTTCTGCGCCACCAAAACGTTCTTGCTTCATGTTCAAAATAGCCAGAGAGGCTTTCATTTGAGCCATGTCGAGGCTCTTCTCACCACCATTTTGGATAGTGATGCGAATCGCCTCATTGAAGCGTGATTCTGCATTATCTAGGTCATCTTGAGCATAGAGGACGGTGGCTAGGGCAAGATTGATTTTTCCAATTTGCGGATGGTCAGGAGGAAAAACTTTGGCGCCCAAACTGAGAGCCTGTTCGTACATGCCTTGAATTTTCCGGAGCTGATCCTTCTTGGTACCAGCCGCCATTTGCTCAGCACGCGCGAGATCCGTGAGAACTGCCACATAATCGCGATCTTCTTTGCCCGAATTGGACTCGATCAACTTCTGAGCCTGTTGCAATTTTGCAATCGCGTCCTTGAAGTTTCTCCTCTGGATCGAAATCGAGGCCAGACCTTGCAACGAGTCAGCAGCATCTTCTTTGTCACTGCCGGTCATCTGCATGCGAATATCCAGTGCCGTTTTGAAACACGTTTCTGCGGCATTGTTATCGCCGGAATTGAGTCGCAATTCGCCAAGGTCTTGTTGAACGCGAGCGTATTCTTTGCCCTTCGTTTGCTTTAGATTTTTCAGGATCAGCGCTGCATGATTCAGGCAGGCTTCAGCTTCTTTGTAGTCGTCGTTGGCAACTTGTGCTTCACCCAAATTGATCCAGCTCTCCAATTTGCGCTTGTCTGTTTCGGCAAAGCTGCGAGCCATATCGTTTGCTTTTTTGAGCTCTTTGACAGCGCTGGCATAGCGTCCTTCGGAGTAATGCGATAGCCCGCTGGATGTGAAATCTTCATAGGTCTTCGGGTTAGCGACGATATGCGGCTCCGATGGTTTACCACTATGTCCCGTCTGGCTGAAGATGAAGCCACCGACGCCCAGTACCAAAACTGCCGCACCCGCAGCTACAAGGCGCATATCCAGTCCTGACTTTTCTGGAGCGGCAGGCTGCGAATATGTGATTACGAGCTGGTTGTTCGAGACAACACCGGAGTCGATATTGCGAACTTGATCTGCAGGAACGGTTGGACCGCTGATTGAAATGCTGCCGGTAACATTGCCGGCTGGTTCAGCGGCTCCTTGGGGAATTTGATGCGGAGCAGTAACCCATGTAGCCGGAATTTCCACTTCCGGAACCGAGCCAGCAGGTGGCACAATCTGTGCTGATGTTTTACCCAATGCTGCTTCTTGCGCTGCCGCGGCCCTCTGCACTGCAGCTTCGGCTGCGGCATGAGCATTCTTCTGATCAAGTTGTTGATCGACAGGAGTCTCCATTCCCGTCGATGTTGTTTGGGATGGATTTGGTGTATTCAAACCAACAGAGCGATAGGTGCCGCTGGGAAAAGCCATTAATGCCGGGTCTGATGCTGTAAAGTTGCCGGATCGCAAGAAGGCAGGACCGAGCGGACCGAGAGCCAGCTCTTCTGCACACTGTTCCAAATCCGCTCTCAAATCGTTCATCGATGCATAGCGTTCTTCCGGATCTTTTGCCAGTGCTTTCATGATGATCTGCTCCAGCCGCTCAGGAATTTCAGCTTCTGGCGCTGTCACTGAAAACGGCGGGATGGTTTCGTTGACATGTTTGTACATGCATTCGAGAACATCTTTTCCTGTGACAGGACAAATACCTGCCAAGCTTCTGTACATGACGCATCCGAGCGAATAGATGTCCGAGCGCGCATCCATAGATTTGCCGCGGAATTGCTCAGGGCTCATATAAAGTGGGCTGCCAAAGACTTCGCCTGTTCTCGTCAAATTGTCGGTTTCACCGTCAACGGAGGAGAGAACTTTGGCAATTCCGAAGTCGAGGACTTTGACAAAATCCGGTTGCCCATCAAGCTCGATAAGCATGATGTTGGATGGTTTCAAATCCCTGTGCACGATGCCCTTTTGATGTGCGTGACCGAGGGCGGCACATACTTGCAAGAATATTCCAATCGCTCTTGGAATAGGGATTTGGCGTGTTTCTTCAAGAACGCGGCCGAAATTTACGCCTTCCAAAAAGTCCATGACCAGGTAAGGCTGGTTGCTTGGAGATATACCGAAATCAAAAACTGTGAGGATGTTCGGGTGATTGAGCTGACTGGTGGCGCGTGCTTCCTGGGTAAATCGCTTCAAGGTCATTGAATTGGCACTGAGCTGTGCCAAAACCATCTTGATCGCGACTTGACGGTGCATGAGCTGGTGCCTGGCTTTGTAGACGGCTCCCATGCCTCCTGCACCGATTTTTTCAAGAATCTCGTACTTGTTCTCCAGAATAGTGCCGACCAAATCCTCGTCCGGTACCGTCATGAGCGGCATATTGTCGTCAGGGCAAACAGTCATATCGCCTTGAAAACGGCGACCACAGGCTGTACAAGTTTTGCTGCTCCCCGTGGATTGGGGATTATTGACGGACATTCAGACCCTCCACTATGTCCTAGTTTACAGCCACATCGATGATGACAACGGGTTTTCGAGGCTCAAACCATCGATTTGACTTTCGTCAGTCTGCCAAATTCGTCTTTGCAACGCCGGTATGAGCCTAGTTTTCAATCCTAACAAAAGCGCGAATGTACGGCGGTTACTTTACGCAACGCAATTAGATATATACAGGCTGGCATTTGAATCCCTTTTCAAGAAATGTCGAAAGGGAATAGAAGTCATGGGACCACCTTTGGTCTTATCTTATGTAGTATTAGCTTATTAAATTGGAATCTCTTTACTTGACGCTTAAAGACCCCGATTCCGGAGATGGTTCTAGATGAAAAAATTGCCTGGGCAGGTTTGCGGATTATTGGTCATCGCAATTTTTTCTACAACTCTTCTAACCAGCTGCGCTGACAGCGGAGAAAGAACCGTCACCACCAGAGAAGACTATTTCGAGACACCGAAGGCTCCCGTTCGCTTTTCTCCATTCCACCCATTTTCGGAGGCGGAAGGTGAAGGCTGGAAAGCGGAAGAATTCACCAACAAAATGCCCTTTAAAAAGCCGCCTGCCGGTGAAGACTCCAAAGTAGAGTCAATCAATGTGCTAACGAGCGGTTGGACAAAAGGAGGTCTGCGGTTCCACACCCAGCCCAGAGGCAATTTTAGCGATGCACCCAACATGACTTATCCGGAAACCAATGACAATGGGAATCTTGGTGGCGAGTCAACCGGTTTTGTCTATCTCTATTACAAGTACGAGCCGGAAATTTTGTATGCAGGCGATCTTAATAAGTGCTGTTACGGCTCGATGGCAACAGGGTTGATGGACCCGAAAGCGAAAGATCCAATCATCTTCAAAAATCACGTCGTAGAAAACGACACCATTGGACGCGAGTGGCATTACTCGGGCAGGGAGCCATTTGCCGAGTGGAAGAAGAAATTTCCGGTCGTTGCCGTCGAGGGTAAAACACTTCGCTGGATCGACTGTTTGGGCGGTCCCGGAGGTTCGCTTGGAGCCGGTTGGGAAGGGAAAAAAGTTTACCTGATGATGTATGCCGGAGTGGACAAATGCATCACTCATGCAAAAATCTTCCGCCTCGATTATCCGGAAGGTAAGAAACCGACGATGACAGAAGTGCCAAGTATGGAAGCGCTTTTGAAGGAAACGACGTCCGTGACTTACTCTGCGGATAAGACTTCCTTCTAGCTGGCGAAAACCCAAGAGTATGATCAAAGCGCTAGAGTTGTTCTCCGGCATTGGCGCATTTGCCGAAGCCTCTGAAAAGCGAGGCATAGAAGTTGTCGCGGCTTTTGATCAGGACCCTAGAGCAAATCAAACCTACCAACTCAATCATGGGTTGAAGCCAATTTCGCGCAATTTGGATACCATTGCGTCGGCGGAGTTGCCTGAGGCAGATCTGTGGTGGATGAGCCCGCCATGCCAGCCTTACTCGGTCAGAGGCAATCAGAAAGGGCTGGGCGATCCGCGCTCGAGATCGTTGGTTAACCTATTGGGACATTTGAAGAAACACCAACCGAAGGTATTGATGTTGGAAAATGTGTGCGGATTCAAAGATTCTGATGCGCACATTCTGTTGGACAAAACTCTTGAGGAGATGGGCTACAAAAGCCGCATTGTGGAGCTCTCTCCGACAGACTTCGGCATTCGAATGCGCCGCCCTCGCCTTTACTTCGTCGCCACCGCCGATGGTGTGACGTTTCAGGCGCCGGCAGTTCAGAATCAACCGCTGATGAATTTGCGAGGCTTTGTTCGTGAGGTTTACCCAGACGATCTGATCGTCGCGCAGAAGGACTTCGAGCGATATTCACCTTCGCTGCACATCATTAATCCGGCTGATGAGAACGCGTATGCAATTTGTTTTACGAGTGGATACTGGAAGAGTTTCAAATCAAGTGGGACTTTCATAGAGATTGAAAAAGGGAAGATCAGGCGTTTTTCACCGGAAGAGATTGTTACATTGATGGGATTTGCGTCCGGCTTTGAGTTTCCGAAAGATCTGACAACGCAGGCAAAGCTGAAACTTGCCGGTAATACTGTCGATGTCCGTGCTATCGACTATCTTTTGAGCGGCATTTCCTTTTTCAATTAAGACACTACCGACGGTGTCATATTTCGAGATGGCTTGTCCAATTGAAAACAAGCTTGACGGATTGTGGCAGTTTCATTAACTGGCTCGGCACGCCTGGTGTTCCTTTCCTCTTCGTAACCCGTATGGGGGATTTGGGAAAAAAGCATTTAGATAGAGAATAGGAAGGGTACAAACAATTAGAGAGACTGCTGGCGGCGGTCCTGTTGTGAATTGAGGTTTTGTACCTCCCTAGCGCTGTTTTAAGGGGAACCCGAATGTCGGATGACGATAAGAACATAATGATCGGCGACTTGCTGGTCAGGAGTGGGCTGATATCTTCAGGCGATCTGACAGAGGCGATGGCTGTTTCCAGGAGACTGGGAATGCCTATGGGACGCGTTCTGACCATGGACGGCAGGATTTCTCCCGATATATTCCAGCTGGCACTGGAAGCGCAGTCAATAATTCGTGACGGACTGGTTCCTCCTGATGTGGGTATTGAAGCGTTGGCAGTTGCAGCTCGCGACCGCCAGCCGATTCATGAAGCTCTCAAAAGAATGGACCGCCATCCGCAGGCAAAAGGTTCGACAAACCGCCTTGGCGAACTGCTTGTAGATGCGGATATCATCAGCCTCGACCAGCTCAATGCTGCGCTCCAAGTCAGTGTAGAGACAGGGCTGCCTCTCGGCGGCACGCTCGTCACCCAGGGCATTATTCACGCGTCTTTGTTGCCTACGGTACTGCGCGCTCAGGAACAGATTCGAGACGGCATATTGCCACGCGATGCGGCAATTGAAGAATTGAAAGCGGCGATGAAGATCTGGTCTAAGGCTGAAGCAGCCATGAAGCGCACTGATTATGCCAGTGAACAGCCGCTGAAGCCGTCGACCGTGATGAGCACTCTGAGAGATACTCTCGAAGGCTCGCAACCTCAGCTTCAGCCTCCGCAGCCAGTTCCGGTTCACGCGCCGCCTCAACATCAGCCCTCGCAGTTGCACGCTCAGTTGCAGCAACAGCAGCAACAGTATTATCAAAACCAAGTCCAGCATCAGCAGCATCCACATCCGCAGCCGCATGCGATGCAGCATCAGCAGACTCAACCAATGCAGATGCCTCCGCAAATGCCGCCTCAGATGCCCCAAGCGCCAATGCCGCAACCTATGCAGCAGATGCCGCAGCAAATGCAGCAACCAATGCAGCCGCCCATGCCTGCACCCATTTATGGTTACAACACTCCGTACGGTCATGCTCCTTATGGTGGACCTGCTCCCGACGACCCGTGGGGAAGTTGGCACGGTAGCGTTCCACGACACCATGGACTGGGTGTTCCGCTGCCGGGTTTCCCTCAGCCGCCGTCGATGCCACCCGAAGGTTATGCTCCGCCTCCAGGCTATCCACCGCAGATGCCGCCGCAAGGAGCACCGCCAGCAAATTGGAACATGCCTGCGCAAAGTGCACCGATGCCACCGCAGCAGATGCCGCTCCAGCCTTCCAGTTTGCATGCTCAATTGCAACAGCAGCAAATGCAGCAGCCGCAGCAAATGCAGCAGCATGTGCAGCCACAACCTCAACAGCTACAACAGCAGCCTCTACCGACACAGCCGCATTCACAACCAGTTGCACACGCACCTGTTGCGCCTGTCCCACAACAAATTGCTCCGCCTCCACCTCTTCCGCCTGCGCCCGAACAGCCTGTTCCACAAGTTGCTTCTGAGCACCGTCCGCAAGCAGAACCAGCGCAACAAACGGTTTCCGCCCCACCATCACCTCCTTCTGCCCTGCCGACCGCTGCAACGGCTAAGTCTGTCGTCGCGGAAGAAGGCGCAAGAGATCCCGGACACTTGAAGAACGCCGCTGCTCAACTAGCATCGCGCCTTGGCTGGGCTGCTCCTAAAGGCGCACAAGAAGATGCGCCCGCTGATCTTCCACCACCAAGAAAGTTGTCTTGGGGACATCCGCAGCCACCTTCTTCAGAGAAGGAGCTGGAAGTGCCGCAGCCTGTGCCGACTCCAGTGGCAGAACCTGTTGCGCCCGGTCCATCCAAGCCGGACGTTCAGCCTGTTGCAAATCCAACGCCCGCCGCTGATCCGGCTGCCGCGAGATTCTCTTCACCTCCGCCACTTCCCCAGCCGGCATTTGCTCAGTCAACCCCTGTAGTTCCGGCGACGCCGGTGAGCGTAGAAAATGCGCCGCCAGTCAAAGCTGAAGCTGCACAACCTCAAATTGCCGATAACAAACAGGCTTGGACTGCACCATCAAGTCCCTCTGCCGCTCCCGTACCATCGGGATCCGGTTCTACTCCTTCATCGGAGTTCAAAAACCCATTTGCAGCTCCGACTGCACCAGGTGCTTCGACTGATTCTCCAGTCGGAAGAATTGAGACGCCGGTTCAACCAGAACCTGACAAAGAAGCTTTCACCAGTGCGCCGGATATCGAGGATAAGAAATCTGTCGCTGCCTCGGCTGTGCCTTCGCAGGATTTTCAACCGTTGCAAGCTGTGGAAGCGAAAGTCGAGTTGCCGGCTGAAAAGGACCTTTCCGAACTCGTCAAGGAAGTCGATGAAGACGATGATGACGAGCCGGACTTCAAAATGGAATTTGATCTCGACTTGCCTGCTGCGTTCAACAAGCCGGTCGAGCAGCTAAGAAAAGAAGAAGACGAGAAGCAAGAACAACTAAAGCAGGAGCAGGCAGAAAAAGAGCAACAAGCGCAGCAAGAAGAAGAGAAGCAAGTTTCTCCACCTGCAGCCGACGTGCATGCTGACAAACCTATGCAAAAGCCGGTTGGCATTCCGATCTCGATGCCGATCTCATTGCCGACGGAAACCGGACGTCCCGGACAAGTCGCTGGCTTTGGAAAAGGCACAAAAATCTCGCTCAAATCGGATTATGCTCCCAACGAAACAGGTCGCTTGTTTGCCATAACTCCATCTGAAGCACTGACGCTTTTAGCCGAAGATGATGCTGAAGTTCTGGAAGACAAGAAAGAAAGTGCCCCAGCCAAAGGTGGCAAGAAGGGCAAAAGTAAAGCATCTCAGTCACAGAACAAACTCACAAAACAACAGGCAAAAGGTAAAAAGGGTCCAGCCGGTAAGTCGCAAACCGGTTTGCAGAGCATCAAAGAAGCAGAGCCGCAACCGGCTTGGATGCCTCAAAAAAATCAAACACATCCCGCTGCGCTGTTCGGCAAGAAGAGTGGAGCAAGCAGTGTCCCTGACTTTATAGAAGATCTGGTTCCTGCAGCACAAGCAATTGTGGACATCAATGTCCCAGTTGGCGAATTGAAGCAGGTCGGACCCGGTGGTAAAGCCAGCAATACACAGTCGAAAATGGCTTCCATCAAGCAGCGGGCGGTCTCACTTTCAGTAAGCAATCTATTGCCAGTGCCTTTGGAAATCGCCGAGGCGCAAGCTGAGCTTGCCTACATCGTTGAACATCGTGGCACACCGTCCACGCCGCCGGTCACTTATACGCCGCCGCCTCCTCTTCCGCCCCCGCCGCAAGCAGACGCCACAATTGTGGAACTTCTCACTCTTTCCGGTTTCTTCTCGAAGAGAGATATCGCGGCAGCTTTGGATAAAGCTCTGGAAGATGCATCCATGGCGCCGGATTTATTGATGGCGCTCGGACTCGTGAGTGACGAAACTTTGGATGTCGTCGTTCGCTGCCAGGGTTTGACTCGCAGTCGTTATCTGACAAACGAACAAGCTATTTATGTGCTTGGTGCTGTGCGCAGCGGGCGTCTGAGCTTCGAAGAAGCGCTTGTCGAAATCGGCAAATAAAGGCTGAACAGCTGATCGGTCCAAAAGCAACCAGCAAAAACTAGCCTTTGGATGATTTCAAACTATCGAGTTCATCGGCAAAAGTAATGCCGTTGCCTCCATTGGTCATGCGGAACATGACTGCTTCGGCGGCACAGGCGAAAACATCTTCGACAGCAGGCCCTTGGCCAAAACCGCTATCAACAAGCGGTCTTCCCGAAAAGCATGATGCTCCGATGCTGACACTTATGAGGTAACTGCGTCCTTTGATGACGACTTCATAATTTTCCAGGCGCGTGCGAATCCGTTCGGCTGCAACCTCAGCGCCTGAGCGCGGTGTCTCTGGAAGAATAATGCCGAATGCGTCTTCTCGGCAGCGACCGATCAAATCGATGTCTCGAATGGAAGTGAGCATCACCGCAGCTGCCGCAGCGACAATATTGTCGTGTACTTCCATTCCTCTCGATTTACCAATATCAGCTACACCATCGACTGCAACTACCAAAAGTGAAAGTGCTCGGTCGTAGCGATTTGCTCTCTTCAGTTCGTAATTGAGTCTCTTATAAAAGGTCCGGAAATTATAGGTGGGGGCGACGAGATCCATAAGGACGCGCCTTTCGATCTCATCAATGGACATGTGGCTATCTTCAGCTTCGGCGTCGGCGCGAAGCTTGGTTTGATCTTTCGGCAGCTCAAAAATCGGAATCTCGCCGCTAGTCCAGGGGAACTGATTATTCTTGCTGCGTAGCTCGGCAATGCGACGATAAAACTCCGCTTCTTTGGCCTTTTTGTCGTCAGACACAGTTTTTCCTCATCGCAAACTCCGATTTTATACCCGGGCGCAAGCCGGTTATATAATGATGACCTAAAAGTTTACCGGTGAAAGCCAGAGGTTCTTATGACGCAGCCTTCTACGGCGACAAATATCAGTTC
>DTSE01000478.1 GCA_012965515.1 Candidatus Melainabacteria bacterium
AAAAGGTAACCGAAACCAGGCTCGAGATAATAATTCACACCGCCGCCGCTGGCGAATGGATGAAAGTTGAAGAGCGGTCCAAACAGCCCCATGACCAGGAAGGTTGCGCAAGCAATCGTTGCAATCGGCCAACCGAGTGTATAACCGACAAAAATCGCCACTGGTGTTTGCGGAGTGTAAATCGAATAGCGAATCTCTGCCGGAGCCTGCACCTGAGGTACGTTGTTAATGGCAGGAACATATTTCGCAGCCTTCTCTTTTACCTGTTGCGGAATGCTCGCTTGTACAACCGCAACCGCTTTCTCAATTGAAGCGCGAATGTTCTTGCCTGCAGGAACCGGCACTTCAAGACAAGTAAAGGTAGCAGCGAAGAGTAACTCGATGCCCAACATGACCAGAATGACCTGGCCGACGATCGACTTGCGAACAGAGCGCCGCGTCGGGATTCTTTCTTTTGGAGGTAATACTACGAGCTGCACGTGATTTCGTTCTCAGTTTTTACTCGTCACGTCATTGGTTCGTTTGACTATGACGAATGGCAAAAGTGCGGGATATCCCGCTGTATATACTTTGTGTTCCTGCACAATTCACGCTTCGACGCCCTATTGTCTCTTTTAAATAAGGCTATAGTCAAGCGTCAATTTACGCGCGTCGCTCACCGGCCGGAATCTCTTCTCCCCTGATGTAAGGACTCTCAAACTCTTCGGGCGCCATCCATTCGACTTTAACCACGCGCCGGACCGCCTCTATACGTTCATTCAAGATATCGAGATATTCCGGCCTTAGAATATTCTCGGTCCAAAGCATAAGGGCGTCTTCGCTGTTGTCCTGGTAGTAGTGGCGGCGAATTCCGAGGTTTTTGAAACCGAATTTAAAATACAAGTTTTGCGCTTTCTCATTCGAGACGCGAACTTCCAGAGTCAGCCACTTCGCGCCTTTCTCGCGGCAGGTCAAAATATTGTTGATGAGCAAAACCTCGCCGATCCGTTTTCTTCTGTAATCCGGGTGAACTGCAAGCGTTGTTATATGCGCTTCATCACCTGCGATCAGCCAGTATCCCGAGTACCCGACTAATTGCTTGGTCTCAGAATCAATAGCGGCGTAGTAATAACCGAGGCGGTTGGTAAGTTCGTTCTCAAATGATTGACGCGACCAGTGGTGATTTCCGAAAGCGACGGGCTCAATCTCCATCACTTCGTCCAAATCACTTTTCTCGAGCTGCCTCAGCTCAATTTGTCGTGGTCGCTTTCCCATCGTTCCCTTTGAGCGTAACGGACGCACCTCGCAGGTAGAGAGGTTCTACGGTGCGATAGGGAAAGTCATTCAGCAACGACTCCTTCGCCTCAACTGCCGATACGCCGCGCCCATTTTCCTCTGAAACCGCAGATGAAGCAAGAGATGTGCCGTTTGCTGATTTACGCTGCGATACTCGGCGATATGCCAGTGCGCCCTGAAACGCCGCGATATTGCCGAGCTTAGGCAACTCGATTGACCGAGTGCCGCCGGTTGCGAACAACGGTTCCATCAGAGTCGGATCAAGGCCCCAATTCTTGCTTGCCGACAAAGCAATTTTCATATCGGGAAGAGTTCCATGTTGAGCTGACACGGTCTCTCGCAGGGTAGGTGGAATGGGTGTCTGTGGAGAACCCACTGATTCGTGCGCACTCGCCTGCGAACTTTGTGCAAGCTGAGTTTCCTTTTCGTAAGCAGCAAAATAAAAATGACCACGACCGCCGGAAAGTATGACGGAAAACTCCCCAAGCTCGCCTTGCTCCTCGGCTAGCTTGGCGGCATAACAATCAAGCAAGGAAACGCCCGTAAGTGGCAAATTAAGAGCTTGTGCCAATGTTCTTGCAGTCACCACTGCAATTCTTATGCCAGTGAAACTACCAGGACCAACTCCCACCACAAGG
>DTSE01000479.1 GCA_012965515.1 Candidatus Melainabacteria bacterium
AGCGGCAAAAGGGAGACATATTCAGCTGATGTCAGAGGAAGTTGTTGTTTTTGTAACCTGCCCGGCAACAGCATCGCAAGAGTTTGCAGAAAAACTGATCGAAAGCAACGTAGCGGCTTGCGTCAATATTTTGCCGTCCATCAAATCAGTGTACAAATGGGAGGGCAAGCTGACTGTCGATGATGGAGAGGCACTTCTAATCATCAAATCAAGCTTGTCTATCTGGACTGATCTAGAATCAAAGATACGGGCAATTCATTCATATGAGGTGCCTGAGATAATTTGTGTTCCAATAGTGAAAGGTCATGAGCCTTACCTGAAATGGCTCAATCAGTCCGTTTTATTACAAGCGCAAGGCGAAAGGCAGAAAACTTGACTTACAAAACGATTGTTGATGTCTTTTGGGAGCGCGTGGCAACAATGTCAGAGCGACCAGCCATCATGCATAAGGTGGATGGAAAGTTTCGCCCGGTGATCTGGCGTGAACACGGGCGGACAGTGGAATTGACTGCCGGCGGATTGATCAGTCTATCGGTAATGCCTGGCGAAAAACTGGCGATAATGTCGCAAAGTCGACCGCACTGGACTTGGACGGATCTAGCATCCTTATCTATCGGCGCAGTCACCGTGCCCATTTACCCGACATTGGCTGCACCGGAAGCGCAGTTTTTAGTCCGGCACAGCGATGCGGTTGGCGTTTTTTGCGAGAACGACGTTCAACTTCGAAAGATTCAGGAAGCCAAAGACTTACCTGAGAGTTTGCGATTCGTGGTCTTGATGGAAGGCGAGCCGAAGACGACCGATCCGCGCTTCAAGACTTTGAGTTGGAATCAACTTCTCGAACATGGAGAAATCCAGCTCGGAAAAGATGCTCAAGCATTGCCGGAAAGAATCAAAAATCTAAAACCAGAAGATCTCGCCACCATCGTCTACACATCAGGAACGACCGGCATTCCGAAAGGCGCCATGCTTCTGCATTCCAATATCATGGCAGTGTGCGAAGCCATGCACGTTCTGGTTGGTTTGAACGAAAACGATCTTGCATTGTCTTTCTTACCGCTTTCACACGTCTATGAAAGAGTAGGCGGTCAGATGATCTCAATTTATGAAGGGCTTGTAGTCGCCTTCGCCGAGAGCATCGAACAAGTGCCGAAGAACATGATTGAAGTGCGGCCGACTGTACTCAACGGTGTTCCTCGCTTCTACGAGAAAGCCTATCAGCGCATTCAAGTTGAAATTCGCAAACTGCCGAAGCCGCAGCAATACTTGATTCGCTGGGCAATGGCATTGGGCAAGCGAGCACTTCACTACAAGAAAGCTGCGCAATTCAAACACGAAGATCACATCGTCAATCAGATTCTCAAAGCAGAGCTCAGAGTTGCCGATCGCCTTGTTTTTTCGAGAATCAGACGCCGATTCGGTGGTCGCTTGCGCGTCATGGTTTCTGGAGCGGCACCACTTTCTCCCAATGTGCAAGAATTTTTCGAGATCATCGGTCTCAACATTGTTGAAGGTTATGGACTAACAGAAACTAGCGCACCTGTCGCCTGCAACACGCCCGAAGAAAATCATCCGGGAACAGTCGGCAAGCCGATGCCCGGCGTCGAAGTAAAAATTGCCGAAGACGGAGAAATACTCGTCAAAGGACCGTCGATATTCGCGGGCTACTACAAGAACGAGGAAGCCACCAATGCAGCACTTTCAAATGGCTGGTTTTCTACAGGCGACATCGGTGAAATAGACGCCTCCGGCAGACTCAAAATCAAAGACCGCAAGAAAGACATCATCATTACGTCCAACGGAAAGCACGTCGCGCCTCAGTATATAGAGAACCTTTTCAAAGGCGAAAACTTGATTAGCCATATCCTGGTCTACGGAGACAGACGAAAGTACGTATCCGCGCTCATTACCTTGAGCCGCGACGGACTGCGGGCTTTTGCGGAGGCAAACGCCTTGCCTGTGGATGATCTCGACAAATTGACCCAACATCCGAAGGTCCGGGAAGAGGTGGAAGCGGTGGTCAAACGCAAGAATGAGCCCCTGGCGAATTTCGAGCGGATCAAGAAGTTCGTCATCTTGGAGCACGACTTTACAGTTGAAAACGATGAACTGACTCCAACATTCAAGGTAAAACGCAAGGTAATCACCGAGAAATACAGAGCTTTGCTCGATTCTTGCTACGAAGCCGAGGACGTGGAAGTCGGCGGCGGGGTCCCTGAAACGGCAAATTAGTGGTTAAATACGCCCTATGGGGCGCATTGCATGCGCCCATGCGAACTTTACGGTCCAAAATTCATCAAAACCCCTTTACATTCGCTTGGCAACTGATACACTAATGACGGTCTATTAGGCCTTTAGTTCTTACCTTACCAATTTAAGTTTCCAGTTTTCCGCCACTCGCCATATTTGGGCTCTGCCCATTTCGGCGACTCCCCACGAGGGTTAAAAGGTCATGTTTGAATCGTTTGGACGCGGCTTCAGGATGATTATGGCCAGCATCAAGATGGGCTGGCAGGATTGGCGCCTGTTATTGCCTTCGATTCTCACCGTCGTCAGCAATTTCTTCTTTGCCATTCTCTTGTTTGTTCAGGGCAACGCCAAGATTGGCGGTCAGGTCCAGGGTGTTGCGCAAACCCTCGGGCAGTCCGGACAACAAATGATGAGAAGCGGCAGCCCCGAGCAGTTCATGCAAATGACAGGGCTTAACGGACCCACCGACCCGAGCGGATTCGGCAACATGGTTGGCGCCGGCACCGATATGGGCATCGTCGCTATGATGATCGTCTCTGTTTGGTGGCTGACCAATCGTTTTCTTGAAGGTGTAACCACTGCTCTCGTATATTGCCACCTGACTGAAGGCGCAGGCACAGGCAAATTGAACATCGCCTGCCAGGAAGTGCTCAGAAGCCTTCCGGCGCTTATCATGCTCGGTATCACCACCTTCATTGCCAAAACCATTGCCCGTGGACTGCGAGGCAAAGGCGGTACCGGTGGCATGGGATTCGGCATCGATTTCCTTGCAGGAATTGTCGCTGTCTTCTGGACCCTGGCTGGACACTTGATTCTGCCCGCCATAGTTATTGAAGGAACTTCGTTCTGGGGAGCATTGAAGCGTGCAGACCGCATGGCTCAAGGCAACCTGCTCACCATCGGAGTAGGCGAAGTAGGAGTTGGATTGATTTGCAAAGCCGTAACCGGCCTCGTCTGGCTGGGTGGCGCCGGTGGCTTCCTTGGCGCATATGCTCTGCAAATGCACACTTCTCCACTCTTCTTCATGGGTGCATTCCTCTGGGTCTCCACAGTCGTTGTAGTCACGGCAATGTGCAACTACATCCGCGCTTCGTTCTACACCTGCCTCTATGTATGGGCAATTGAAGCCGAAGCCGTCGAAGAGACAGAAAGAGCTCAAATTAAGGCACCGGCACCGCTGGCAGCAGCTTTAGCCTAAGTACCGATTCAGCAAAGCGTAGTGGCGCATTGCATGCGCCTTCTTAGAGCGTGCGAGCCGCCAGCTCAAGGTAGAGATTTAAGGCGTCAGCATAAGAGCATGAGATATTCTCCGCAGGCAGCAACAGGCAGACTTCGGCGCAGGACCATCATTCATGCAGCCCACTGGGCGATGCATGGCATCGCCCCTACGGCAGTCGATTAATACATAGCAAGTCGTGATGAGATAATATTTGCGTCGGAATTCCGTGTTGGAAGTTTTGCACTCTCTTTTGGGGAGCGCGAACCGGAGCAATTTCTGCGCTCCTCAAATCCACAAAGCAAAGTACTGACAGCATCAAAGGAAAAATCCAATGGCAGTTAAAACAGAAACAAAGCTTTCCACAATGAGCTATGTCATTGTGTACGTTCAAGATACAAAGAAGTCTGTTCCTTTCTATCGCGACATCCTGGGCATGACCGTTAAGTCAGAAGAAGATGGTTGGGTCGAACTCGACACCGGCAGCACAACTCTGGCATTGCACGGAATGAAGCCCGGGGAGAAACATCCCGGCAAAGTCGAAGGTCAACCAATCGTTGTCTTCACTGTCGAGAACGTTCACGAAGCGCGCGAAGAACTCCTCAAAAAAGGCGTCAAGTTCAAAAACGAATGCGAAGTCGTATGCGAAGCCGGCGATCATGTGGGCATGAGCACAAACTTCTACGACACCGACAACAATCTCTACTCGATTTTTTCGATGGTGAAAAAATAAGTAGCAGCTTAAGACATTGATGAAAAGCCCGTTGAGCGATCAGCGGGCTTTTTTTGATGAAAGGAGCGTCTGGTCAGCAGGACTTCGCGATCATAATGGGCGGACCCAATTCGACAGTACGATTAGCAATACCCAATCTGCTGAGGGACGGCATTCTTCCCGCCCCGGACCGGAGCCGCTTTTGGCTCCTCTGTTTTCCGTAGCGAAAAGGGCGCATGCAATGCGCCCCTACATCTTCTAAATTGTAGGGGCGGCATTCTTGCCGCCCGCACGCAGGCAATGCGCAGCTACAAGGAAGCCTCCACGCACTGCGTAAACCAAACATTTAGTGAACAGCAACTCTGATATCGGAGCTATGGCACATGCGTTCTACGTCATCAAGTAAGCTATTGCGGGTGGGCTTCCATCCCAATTCTCTGCTCCTTTTGCCGCGAATTCTCGAGTTTGATCCAAGAGCAAATTTAGCCATGCCTTCGCCCCATTCTGAGACTGCATCTGCTATTGCCCATTCTTCAACGGGTGCGGAAAGTTGAAGAGAAGACTTGATCGCTTCAGCCAAGCTTTTGAAATTTGTTTCTCCATTTTCAGCAAAGAGAAAGGTTCCAGCAGGAACAGAGCCGCTTGCTGCCAATGCATACAGTTCGACAAGATCTTCGATGTGCACTGTGGACCAGACGTTTAGACCACGCCCAACACATCTTGCGATCTTTGATTTCTTCGCCTGATTAATGAGAGCAGGCACTTGAATGCTTTCCTTGCTCATACCCAAGCCGCGTCCATAGATCAGGCAGGGACAAATCACAACCGAGTGAACACCGCCTTTTGCAGCATCCAATATCAAACGATCGATTGCGACTCGAGCTTCCTTCTGCGGAACGGGAACTACAGGTGTACTTTCATCATAAGTCTTGTCAGCATACTCACCACATGCGGTATCAGAAACAATTGAGGAACCGCTGGTGTGAATGAATTTTTTGTTGGTTCCTTTCAGCGCTGCAAGTACCGTTTCCACCAGCCCACGAGCATCCGAATCAGCTGCATTGATGACAACATCAACTTTTGCGCAAAGCGGAGCAATAAAACTCTCATCCTTGTGCGCACCGACTGCAGGTTCAATACCAAGCCGCTTCAATTCCTCAGCACGCTCATTCGAGCTTGTTGTGCCAATTACTTCAAAACCAGAGGTTTGCAGTCTGGCGGCTACCGAGCCACCAATGTATCCGGATGCGCCAATAACCAGAGCTTTCATAAGCATTCTCCGCACTGTCAATTGGCAATATTCTATTGCAGCTCAGTAACGACTGCACCAAATCAACACCGTCAAAAAGCAATTTGCAATATTACTTCTTCGATCTGAAGAAGAGATTCTTCGTTCTGCAGATCCTACTTTTTCGAAGACTTGCCTTTAGAAGTCTTGCCCTTCGTACTTTTAGACTTAGTTGCTTTTCCTTCAGCGGGAGCCGATTTAACTTCCTTAGATTCTGCCTTGGAATCAGCCGACTTAGATTCAACCGGCTTACCTTCAGTAACTGAACCTTCAGCGCTTTGATCGTAAAAGGCATAGCCTGTGCGATTGTAGACCCCTTTTAGGTCATTGGGACACGGTCCCAAGACAGAGACTTCTTCAACCACAAGAGAGTCTCTAACTTCATCCGGTTCCAATTCTGCAGCAAACGCCATTGCTTCTTCCGCATTGTCCGCAACGATATCAAAAGTACTGTAGAAGCCAGGATTGCCCGCTCCGTGCTGTTCGATAGGTTCGAACCACACTCCTCTGACAAGCAAGCGGAAATGCTGCGCATCAGCGGATTCCATGTGATAGACCTGACGCAACATCGCCAGTGCATAGGAAAAATTCTTGACGTATCTGAGTGCTTGAATAAAGCAGTGACGAGCGCCGTCAATATCGTTGTTGCCACGGCCAACGGCAATGCCCAACTCAGTAATAATGCCTGCCAGCTCGATTGTATATTGAGTGAACAGTTCTTCCGAACCCAAAAGATTCTCGGCTAGGTGTTTGGCGAGATCCGCAGCTTTGTGATATTGCTCCAGTCCATTCAATAGGGCAACTCTCAGTGCCAATGATGGCCAGTGCAAATCATCGCTTTCCACCTGATCGAGCGAATCCATAGCTTCTTGCGGCAGATTGCAGCGATGAAGCGCAATCGCTTTGTTGAAATATATCTGCGATGTGTCTACACCAGGGCAGTCAAGCGCTTTGGTATAAGACTCGTTAGCCGCCTGGTAATCCCCTTGATCGGATTGGAGATTACCCAGCTGTTGCCATAAAAGCCAAATTTGAGGCACCGCTCTTGTGCCCTCCTCCAATACAGCAATTGCATCCTGCGGGCGTTCTTCCATTTCATAGGCTCTGGCAAGCAATTCGTACCCGCCCGAATACTTCATTTTGAGAAGCTTCTTGCCGAGTTTTTTAGCCTGCCCGGGATCGCCTTCGCTCAAGTATTCGTAGCCCTTCTGCATCAGCTCGCGGGCTTGCTGTTCAGAATGCTCTGGATTATCTGCCATCTATTTATAAATACCTTTGACTAGAATCCGTAGCTCTTCCTAAGAGTATCAATTCGTTCTTTGATCGTGCCGGATTTTGTTTTGCCGTGCGTATCCGACTCCAATTTTTCCAGCCGTTTCATTATAGGTAGTGATTCTTGCTTGCGACCATAGATTTTTAGTTCGATTTGCCCCAGGCTTTCCTCTATGTTTTCCCCTTGCGAACCGCCTGCGGTGGCAGCAGTTGAGCTCGTCGGCTCTCGCTCAGAAGAATTTTGCGATGTGGTCGGTTTGGGCGCCGACGTCATGGGCGCAGTCGTGAATTTGCCGGGCGGAACATCCGTTGAGTAAGTATCACCACTTGAATAGGTGCTTACAGAACCAGCGGAATCGCCACCACTCGTGGTTACAGGTGCTGTCTTCTTGATGATTACAGCTGCGCCGGAATCACCATCGGAGGATGACGAAGAACTGCCTCCCACCAACGCAGCGCCACTTGATGTCCCGGATGCGGCAGATTCACCGGGGTCAGAACCTGAAGAAGCCGACGCCCCTTGAGGCACTGCACCAGAAGGAGGGGAGGAACTCGACGAATTCTTCAATCCTGGAGTCAGAATAATCGCTTGAGAGGGCGGGAAGTCTGACCCAGCCTTCGCGGCTTGCGGCTGCGGCGGCGCTGGTTTTTCGCCGTCTTCATTCAACCCTTGCTGCTTGAGTGTGACTTTCAAGACCTGCATGTTCGCACGCGAGTTTCTGTCCATCGGATTAAGCTTGAGTGCCTGCTCCCACTCCTCGCGCGCTTCCTTATACTTGCGTTTCTGGAACCACCAGATGCCCCAATTGTTGTGCGTAAGGACAATGTTGTCCTTAGCCGTGCGATTGTTTGGATCACACAAAAGACACTCGGTATAGGCATCAAGGGCTTGTTGAAACTCTAACCGCGTCAAATGTACGTTGCCCTTTTGCAGAAACTCTCTGGCTTTCATCGTGTTCAGAGGATCTGCAAGAGCGGGCGGTTGAGAAGCAACCATCACGGTAACCGCCACAGTTGAGGGACCAATCAGTCGCGGTATTCCGCTTGACAAACATAAAGTTATGCAAAGTAATAGCCGGAGCGGGAACCGGGCGCTTGGCAACATAGTCGTACCCGGCAAGCTCATGGTTGGAAATTGTGCGCCTTTCGTTTTCACTTAGGAAGTTGTCCAATCAGCAGGTAGACCGAGTCCACTTGGTATCCGAATGTTGCGGCTCCATCTTCAGAGATGCCCTATTGATGAGCTTGACATGTACAAACATTGTACTGAAATCTTAAACGATTTAAAGAATGGTTTCCATTTCAAAAATCCGCCCCTATACTCCAAACAGGTGACCGCTCATGGGAGCAATATTTGTGTCCAATTCACGCACTAAAGCACTGGGAATAACTGCAGCGATTCTGGGCTGCATAGCCCTACCTGCTTTGGCAAACTCTGGCCCAGTCTGCCAGGACAAGCTCTCTATGAATACTGGCGCACCAAGCACAAGTTATCAAGATGCCGGCATCAAACAAGCTATCGACACGATCAAAGCAGTCGAGAGACAAGCCGGCACCAAGATCAAGTCAAAGAAAGTACTAAGGCACGAACACAGATCTGCTGGTAACATCCTGATTTTGGGCGGCGCTGAAGCGTTCCCCATGTAATCAAGACTGACCAGTAGGCTCTTTCGTTGACAAAGTCAAAGCAAGCTCCATTGTTGAGCTACGATCATGGAACCTCAAGCCAGAGGCTTCTTGGCGCTACCCTTGGACATCATTTTCTTGAGGTTTCTTCTAGCCGAGACAAAGCTGACGCTCTTATAGACGTCGGTTCTAATCAGCGCTTTAGCTACAAGCAACTACAAGAGAAGGTGAATCTCACCGCTCGCGGACTACTCGCGATGGGCGTACAAACCGGCGATCGCGTCGGCATTTGGTCTACCAACAATGCCGAATGGCTGATCACAATGCTTGCAGTTTGGTCTGTCGGCGGAATTTTGGTCAATATCAATCCATCCTACAAAACGCAGGAAGTCGAATACGCTCTCAAACAAGCCGGTGTCAAACTTCTCATTACTGTACCTGGGCATCGCACTTCCGACTATTTGAAGATGCTGCGCGAGATCGCGCATCAAGTCTTTTCGCCGGATACAAAATTCGATCTTTCCGACACGCCGCAACTGGAATCGATCTTTGTAATCGGCAATGCCAAAGATCTAGAAGGAAAATTGGTCGGCAGTGTCAAAGCATTCGACTCGCTTCTGGAATCCGGAGAGAAAATTCCGCACAGTGACTTGCAAGAACGAATGCAGCATTTGCAATTCGATCAACCAATAAACATCCAATACACATCGGGCACCACCGGCTTTCCAAAAGGTGTAACTCTCAGTCACCATAACTTGCTGAACAATGCATGGTTTGCAGCTCAAGCCATGGGCTTGGATGAGAAAACTCGTTTCTGCGTGCCAATGCCTTTCTACCATTGTGGTGGAATGGTTTCATCGGCAATGGCAACCTTTTCAGTGGGTGGCGCGGTCATTATTCCATGCCCCTTCTACGATGAAGAAAAGGTTTTACAAGCGCTGTCATCCGAAAAATGCACGCACGTATCCGGTGTTCCCACAATGTTCATCGGCGAACTCGAGCATCCTGATTTTGAAAAATACGATTTGTCCAATTTGCGTGGCGGCTTCATGGCAGGAGCCCCGTGTCCCGTTCAGTTGATGCGCAAAGTTGCAGACAAAATGCACATGAAAGAAGTCGTCATTCTGTACGGACTGACTGAGGCTTCTCCACTGATAACAGCGACGACTGTGAGCGACTCTCTGGAACTACGCGCAACTACAGTTGGGAAAATAATTCCCGGACTGGAGATAAAACTCATTGATACCGTCTCTGGTGCTATCGTTCCGCGTGGAGTACAAGGTGAATTGTGCTCGCGGGGGCACGGTGTGATGTTGGGATATTGGAACAACCAGCAAGCCACTCAAGATTGCATAGACAGCGCCCGCTGGCTGCACTCAGGCGATCTTGCAGTGATGAACGAAGCCGGATATATAAACATAACCGGTCGCAAAAAGGACATGATCATCAGAGGCGGAGAAAACATTTATCCGCGCGAAATCGAAGAAGTCATGCACGTTCATCCCGAGGTTGTTCAAGCACAAGTCTTTGGAATTCCCGATGCTCATTTGGGTGAGGAAGTGGCCATGTGGGTCATGCTCAAACCCGGCTCAGAAGCCAAAACTGAAGCAATCTCAGAATGGTTGAAAGAGAAGATTGCTTACTTCAAAGTGCCGCGCCACATTCGCCTCGTTCAAGAGTTTCCGATGACCGTTACTGGCAAGATCCAGAAATTTGTCATGCGCGAAAAAATGATCGAAGAACTCGGTCTCAAAGACGCCGCCGAAATTCAAACAGCTTGATCGGAGCTTTGCGCCGGAGCGCATGCAATGCGCAATTTCAAAACGGGCGATTTATGGCATCGCCCTACATTCCTACAAACTTGAGTTCAATTTATCGAGAGTATTCTTTGCCTTCTCGTATTGCTCAGGTTCAATCTCCTGAAACATCTCTCTCACATCGACTGCGACCTTCATTGGCCAAACTGCTTCTTTGCGCTTGTTGAGCTGAATAAGGACTTGCCCGAACGATTCTGCCAGTGTAGCGATTTCCGGATCTGCGATACCCATCGTAGACATGTACATCTCCAGCGACTGACGATAGAGCTCTGCAGCCCTTTCGAGGTGATTCATAGATCTGTTCAAATCGCCCAGCCTGCGCAAGTTTTTCGCAACAAGAGGGTGATTAGGCCAAAGTATGTTTGCTTCACGAACAAGTGCAAACCGAAACAGCGCTTCCGCATCTTCAAGTTTTTCCTGTCGCAATTGCAAAAGTACAAACTTCAATATCTCATCGTTGGCCTCACCTGCCACTTCTTTGAAGTCTACGTTTTCCTGCATAGTTGCCGTTACTTGGTTAATGAGTTTTTCGCCTTTGGCCTTTTGACCGGTGCGAAAAGCAATTAGCGCCTGAGCAAGCAAACACAACGTCACTGCAGAATGAGCGCCGCCCAGCTGGCTTGCGTAAATATCAGCGCTGCGCATAATCAGCTCCTGGGCTTCTTCATAGCGCTTCATGGCATAGTAAAGTCCAGCCAGATAATTCCTGCGAATACATGTATCCATCGCATTCTCGCCCGACAGCCGCTCGGCCAATTGAAGAGCGTGTTTATAGTGCATCTCAGCCGCTGGATAATTTCCTTGCAGCCGATGCATTAGCCCAAGGGCATGAATACACGGGATGAGTTCGGCCGTGTCACCTTGGCCCGCAGCCAGCCTGATGCGCAGCGCCCGCTCATACGATTCTTGGGCGTCATGAAATCGATTGAGCGCATGGTACGCATAGCCGAGCTTTTCCAGCGTCGGCGCCAACTCGTGGTCCTGGGTGCCTGCTCTCTCTTCCTTTTCTTTCAGGCTGGATTCTTCGGCGATGACAATGTCTAGAAACTTCATCAGCCGCCCAAAATTCTTGGCATCGACGCACCGTCCTTATTGGCAAGGCTATACGGCAAGGTTTTATCTGCCGGATTGTTCCCAACCAGAGCGCCAGATACGATTTTTTCGCTGTCCTTCTGGCTGCTCGATTTTTTTGCCAGCATATTTAATCCAGATACACTGTAGATACTGAGGTACACGCCTAAGTGTACTTTCGGGTATAGATGATGGCAAGCCCGCGCCCAATTTCTGGCAATTAACGTCCAAGCAGATTGGATTTCGGGGTTTGCGTCGTGGAATAGTACATCTATACTGTCAGGCAATGAGAACCCAGGCTGCCATTAGGTAATGACCGAAGAGACATCCAGCGAAAATCCAACGGCTGCCCAGCCTTCCACGGCTCAGCCATCCAGCCCCCCGCCTGCTCGCCCCGTAGACAGGGGCAGCAAGCTTGACTGGCCTTTGATTCGCAAGTTCGAATCACTGATTTTCGCCAGTATGGTTTTTGCCATTCCGTTTTTCGCATTTAGAGTCGTCGACTTGACCTCAACCAACCTGTCCGTGCGCCAAACAGGCGTAGACCTGGTCAAAGACCTGGTTCGCGCCAAGGATATTTCTAAGGAAAACGGTCTGAGCATCACTGTTTGCGGTCGCCCGGCTACCGAAAACGAGGGCACGGCTTACCTTATCCAAAACGGCAACCGCACCATTGAAGAGGTTCTTCTGCCCAAGGGCGTAAATGTCGTGGGGTCTGTCACATTTGACGAAAACGGCATGCCAACCTTGCCTGGCGCTACTTTTACCATCAGTAAGGGCTGGAAATCGAGCCATGTAACCCTGACCCGCGAAGGCATCGCGGCGATGGAATAGGTAAATAGAAGACCGTAAAGCACGTAATCTTCTTGATCCGCATAAAGCAAAACACCGAAGCAAATGGGATCTTGCATCTCACTTCGGGAATAATTTATTCAAGAACCGCGGTCGTGCTGACTCATGAAACATCTCCGCACTAGAGCGACTCTAACACTCAGATCCAATGCTGGGCTACAGCTGATAGAACTGCTGGCGGCCTTATTCATCGCTGGACTTCTGTCAGTTGTCTTGAGTTCCAGTTTATCGGAGGTTATTCGTTTAACTACTGCTACAGATCGCACCGTACTTGCATCAACTGTAGCGCAAGAGGTAATTGATCGGATTCGTGCGACACCATATGACGAACTTCCAGCCGATGGCACCTATGATGTGCAAGTAAATTTAGGTGGTTCATCCGATACGAGTGTCTCGTCGTCAGGCGGCTTTATCGTTCAAAGACCTGCGATGCTGGACGGAACAAAATTAGTCTGGACAGCATCCAGCGCCGGTGGAGAACTTCCTCAAAACAGATTTAGAGGTAGCGTATCAGTCGCATTCGCAAGTCTTCCTGTAACAGATGTGAGGAAGATTGTAGTAAGCGTTAGTTGGTCAGATAGTACACGAACAGGTGTTAGGCAATATGAAGCTGCAACAGTGGTTGGGAGAAATGGCATTATGAGGCACGAATGAAAAAATTCCGCTCAGTGAAACATCGGACTTTCTGCCGCTCGAAACTCAGCGCCGGTGCGAGTGTTGTTGAACTACTTGTATCAGTTGTGGTGCTTGGTGTGGCAATTGCTGGCATCACTGATTTAATGTGGATGAACACCAGTTGGACTAGAAACTTTTTCAATAAGACATCTGCAAGCTATAGCGCACAAGTTTTCTTGAAGCGACTTCGTGAAGACATGAATAACGCATACAGAATTTCTGACGCCTCGAACGAACAACAATTGATGCTTTGGCTGCCAACTTCGTTGACTAAAACAAGTACATCACCGTTTCCACCCGCGAGCTCACCCATTGGAGATCAGGTCATCTATAGACTCAATGGCAATACAATAACCCGAACTGCAAATAACTCAACATGGACGATTCTGAAGGGGATCGTTGGCCCAAAAAAGATCGGAAACAGCGCAATAACTGTCTTTCAATACATTCCAAAAATTCTTGACTCGTCAGATCCCAATTTCGGCGTTCAATCAACTGCAAGTGGTGGCGTACGTTCTGTAGTTGTAGATATTGAAGTTCTGAATAGAGACTATGGTAAGAGCAAAGCAGCAGAGTCAACAGAGCCATCGACGTCCGACATCATGTTAAGAGCTGAATTTCTAGCGAGAAATGAATTGAGTATGGAACCATGAGAACACCTTTCAGCAAATCTATGAACTCTCGACGTATGAGAGACAAAAAGGGATTTAGCTTAGTAACAATGCTCACAATAAGTATGATTGCTACGTTAGTAGTCAGCGGACTCCTGGCCGCAATTGCACCAGTTTTCAGAACAGTTTCCGGTGACCCCGCACGCCTACAGCTTAAAAACTTTGCTGAAGGAGCAGTAGACTACGTCATCGCTCAACTAAACGATCCAGACTTAAAGGCGAGTGTTTCCCCTGCCGACGAAATTGGCTCAGATGCAAAAAAAATAGTAGTAACTTCAAGCGACTTAGGACTGTCCGGGAATCTCACAGCAAACGTTACAGTTTCAAATGATATGCCTTCATTTGATTCCCGCGTATTCAATCCATCACTTGCACCAAACGCTCCATATCAAGACAGTAGCGGCAACGTTTCAACCGTCAGTCAGAGTTGGTCCTTTTTTGCGGATGGTAATGCTTCCCCCCCTTCCAATAAAGCTTGGAGAACAGTTACAGCAGTCGTCAGCCTTGGTGCTTTGACAGAAACAGTTGCCGTCGCTGCACAGATTGATTATGAAGTAGTTAGGGGTGCATCTGGTCCAAACGCACGACCGTTTTTTCCATATGCCGCCCTTGGCTCCCAAACAATTGCTTTCAAGAATAACTCTTCGACGTATGGATTCACATCTGGTGATACACCGATCCTTGACTCCAGCAATACTTATCCTTTAGGAGGCGATATAGCAGCGTACCATCAAGCTTCTTTTGATAGCAGTGGTGTAAAAATTGGCGGCAGTTTAGATGTGCCTTCGATAAACTCCCCGTCAAACATATCCGCCGACTCCTCTGGCGCAACAACAATCAACAGATATCTTACTGTCAATGATACCGCTCCTTCATTCGACACTCCCGATGTCCTTGGAATGTCAAATCCTTCCGCGCAAATTTATCCAGACGGATCTAGAAGCTCAAATATAGAGATTAATCAGACCAATGCACAACAACAGTTGGCACCCGCACCGAGCCTACCGATAGGAACAAAATATACTGTCGGCGGGGACATGCTCCTCAATTCAGGCAGTTCCTTAACAGGCAACTATCAAGCCACTTCACTAGGAATGACTTCGGGCAGTATCAACGCAACAAATGCATCAATTTACGTCAAAGACCTTGGTTCAACTGATCAAGTGGTAGATATCACAGGCAGCATCAACCCATCAGCTTCAAAAAGTTCCTCTGACTTTCAGATCTGGTACAACGGGCGAGGAAAGATTTCAGTGAAAGCATCTGCTATTAGAGCCACTATTTATGCACCAAACGCTGAAGTAGAAATCAGCGGTATAGGAGCCTCAAAAGGCTCCTTCAGAGGCGCGATAGTTGCAAAAAATTTGACAGCCTCAAATGTGGATATCGGATTTGATCAAACATTGAGCACCTCATCTTCGCAAAAGTATGATGCGAGTCAACTTTCTGGCGCATCCAAGTACAAAGTTGTTAGCTACAAAGAAATCACTGCTACAAAAACAAAGTAATGCCAGTCGTTAAGAAAGAGGTTTTCTTTGTGCTAGGTGTTTTCTAAATCTCGCGGACCTTCAACACTAGAGGTGTTTGGAATGGTGCACAACACTGGGTTTGCGTGACTGAAATCGGTGGGTGGTATGTTTCGGTTTACTCTGAACCTGTGCTTTACCAACAGCGGCAACAGGAGCAGGGCTCGCCTGAGCAGCAGTGACTTCCTTGGTTTCTTTGCTAAAGACAACGTTGAACATGACTAGACCGATGATGCAAATCAATCCCCATGTTTCCCATTTGTCGACTATGTTAGCGATGTAATTATCGTTGCCACGATCCCACCAAGTGCCCCATTTGGACATGCGGCCGCTTTCCTGGTCGTCTATGTTGTTTTTGTCTATCAAAAGATTTCCAGCCAATCCGATCAGAATAAATGCGAAGAACATCAAGGAAGTGGCTTTGTGATTGAAATTGTTGTGTCCCGTGATCAAAAGCAGAACACCGCACGCTGCGAATGCAGTCATCATTACGCCTGCAGCGAAATTTGGTCGTTCGCGGTTATGCAGAAATCTATCGAAGCCTACAGTACCTATAGCAAGACCGATCACCACTAGGATGACTAGAAAAACTGTGTTTGTGTCCATTTGTGTGTGGGGGGGTAAGGGGCTGACGATACGATGATAGGCGAATCACTTGGCAACCACCTTTTCCTTCACCCTTCCTTAATCACAGGTGTTGTTTAGGATACAGGCTTCATAACGTTCAAAAGGCTGGAAAAGTCCAAACGGATTACTCTTCCAGCACTTTTTTGATTGCTTGTGGTTTTCTGCGGAGTGTTGCTCGACTAAATCTCTTCAGGAGTCAACTCGACCTTGAGCCAACCTGGTTCGCGCTTGTCAAAGTGCTTGTAGCATTCGACTGCGTTTTCCAACCCATCAAAGACGGTGAGAATTGTGGAAGGTCTAAACGGAGTTTTTTCCATCATGTCTAAGCATTTTGGAATGTATTTACGGTGACTACAATTGGCAGCTCTTATAGTCAGTGATTTCGCCATCGCTTTGCCGATGGGGAAATTCTCCTCTGTTTCGGGATAAACACCGAGTATTGAAACAACACCGCTTTTACGCACGGATTCAATACACCATTGCAAAACTTGTTCCGGTCCATCGCCTTTTTGCCAATGATTTCCAGTGAGCACCGCAAATGGTGCGCCGGCAGTTTTCTCAATTACAGTCTCCACTACACCCACAATAGAGGTTGCCGGACCTTTAAGAGGGCGTTGAGCATCTATGCCGACAGCGTCTATGACTGCGTCCGGACCATAACCATTTGTGAGCTTCTTCAATTGTTCAACCGGATCAACCTTTTCGAAATTGATCGCAATAGCACCTTGCTCTTTCGCCACCTTGAGTCGATCCGAAACTACATCAATGGCAAAAACCTGTTTTGCACCTAAATATAACGCGGAAGCAATCGCCATTTGGCCTACCGGCCCGCAGCCAAAAACCGCGACTTGGTCGCCTTCTTTGACGTCTGCCATTTCTGCGCCCATAAAACCTGTCGGGAAGATATCAGAGCAAAGAAGTCCATCGGCATCCGAAACGTCTTTGGGTAGTTTTACCAGAACAGAATCGGCGAATGGGATTCGTGCCCTTTCAGCCTGCAATCCATTGAAAGGTCCTGTTGCCGCCGGTCCTCCGAAAAATGCGGTTCCCGCGTCAGGTCCGTTCGGGTTGGCACGATCACACGAGGCAAACTCTTTCGCCTCGCAATAAGCACACTCGCCGCATGCAATCGTTGAGCAGACGACCACTCTATCCCCGACTTTGAACTTCTCGACGCCGGGACCGACCTTTTCAACGATACCCACAGCTTCGTGCCCGAGGACGGTGCCGTAGCGCATTCCCGTCATGGTGCCACGAAGCATGTGCAGATCGGTTCCACAAATAGAACTGGTGGTTATTTTTATGATGGCGTCAGAGGCCGCTTCAATTTTCGGATCGTCAACTTCATCTACAACTATGTGACCGACCCCATGAAATACGACTGCCTTCATCTTTCCCCCTTTTGCCGCTGAATGCCATTGGCACGCTTTTAAGCAAGAGACTTCATTATCAACAGTTGGTTGACAATGTCCTTGGGCGGGAGGTTCCCTCGAGTCTGAAGATACGGAGAACTTTACTCCTCAGCTTAAAATAGGAACCTCGAATTGCTGTGCCAGTCTGTGCCAATCGAAGATTAGAGATACGGGCTGAGGAATTTGTATGCCTTACTTATCAATCGATGACCTGCCACCGCCGGTCAGAAACAACCTACCGAGGCACGCACAGAAGATTTTCAAAGATGCTTTCAACAGCTCCTACAAGATACACCACGACGAGGACGAGGTGACATCTTTCAAAATCGCTTGGGCAGCCGTCAAAAAGAAGTACACGAAGCAAAACGGCAAATGGGTTAAGAAATCAGCCGCCTGACGTAGGAAAATGGGGTCCAGGGAACTGAGGTCCAGGGACTATGCTTACTCGGGCTGAACTTGTCACACCCGAAAAATCGCATCTTTCAAGGCTTTCTCTGGCGTTTCTTACCTTATTAGCAATGAAATCGTTGCTGGAGTGCATAGGAATAAACATAGTTATTCCAGACTTTCTCATGTCGGCAACATTTGCCGCATCGGTTGAGAATCCCAGAGCTAAAATTGGGATATTCGGATTACTTTCATTGATTTGCTTGGCGACCTCCAAGGCACTGCGATTTCGCAGTCTCAAACCAACCAGCAGAACATTACAGTGTGAGGCGAGAATCTGCCCACAGAGGTTACGGTTGTTGCTGCCTACAGCGCCAACCACTTCGATATCCGGCTCCTGGGAAAGGATGAGCGTCAATGACAATCGAAAAATCTCGCAGTCTTCCAGTATAAAAACTCGCATTTTTTGGTAGTCCTTGCAGCTTAGGCCTCGCCCCAAATTGGGCGCTTAATACTAGTATTCGCTGCTTGGTCATTCTTGCCATCACCTGAACGTACTATAGCGGACGTTTTTCATATGTTACGACGCAAGTATTCGTTCAGCACAGGTTATGAAACATAGTCAGCAACCAGTCTTCGAAGCTGTAGGGACGATGCCGTGAATCGCCCGGGCGACGCATGGCGTCGCACCTACAGGCTTCTTGAACCACTGCGTGGGTCGAGTACTTACGTTCAGGCCTTTCATAACATCCTTTTCCCGAACCCTTACCTTGACTGGTGATAGCGCTCTACTCTGGCACGATCACTTGCTGAGAGGAAGTTTTCACGGAATTGGCCGGGTGCCCCTCTGTCTAATTCGCGAAGTGCTTCGGAACGAATCGACTGCAAACTAATCTGTCCGCCTCCCTGACGACCAGCCAAAAGAGCGAATCTGTCGAAGTTTGCAATCCCCCAACCCAACGCCTGAAGTTCGCGCTTTCCTTCTTCGGTTGGCTTCCAGAGAAACTCCTTCTTGCATTGCATGTAGAAGGACTGCATTTCTTCCTTACTGAATCGACCGTCGTGATTGTCGTCGATCAGCTTTCCACGCTGATGAAGCTGGCGGGCTAGTTCAGCCAGCTCCGGTGCAAACTTACGAGACATCGCCAATTCGTTGTTGTACTGAACAACTTTTGCATCAAATTCCTTTATGTCACGCATCGAAATGCCGTTATTGTCGGTATCGATCAAGTCTTTATTCTTCTTGATCATTTCGAGCATGTGCTTTTCTTTTTCGTTCAACTTATCGCCGTTGAGCCCATTGGTGATTTCACGATTGCTCATTGTGCCATCTTGATTTTTATCGACACGCTCGAGCAGTTGAGATGCAACTGGATAAAGAGTTTGGACAGGCGCATAATCAAGGTCTTTCTTGAAGAGCTTGTCGCCATACAGTTTTTTGTCAAACGGCTTCTTGCCCCAAACGTCTTCTTTTCCAAAATCCAAAGATGCCGGAAAACCAAGACCTTGTGCCTGACTTTCAACTGGGCGCGCCATCATTTGCCCGGCTGAACTACCTACGGGATCATATGAAAAGACGTGATCAGGTGCTACGTGTCCTGGATGAGCGCCAGTGCTTGCGGACTCGATGCGAGCCAAGTTTGAGGTGTTGTTTTCATAACGGTTGCTGGCTGCCATGCATTTTTTCTGTTCTTCAACTGCACGCAGTTTCGCCTCAACCGCGTCGGACTGCGCAAAATCTATGGTGCCAGTTTCCCCTACAGACATCACAGCCGCTGGTCTCAATGTACTGAACTGCGCAGATTCAACTTCACGAGACAGCGATGCGCACGATTCGACTGTCTTTTTCTCTACGCAATCTTTTTTGCCTATTAATTCGCAATCGCCCATGACGTTCAAGCCTCGTAAAAACCAGAGTGTGAGGGGGCGGGCAATTTTTCTTGCCCGGTTGTTCACAGGGTAAAGTGCATCAGTGATAGAAAGGCGACAAAGCAGTGACAGAGTTGTGACAGCGACTGGAACTGACGACGACGGAGCGCAACTTGTTTGCGTCTGCGGTTGGATGCGCAATTGGTCACAGCTTAGCCACAACAGATTGATAATCTCTGTCACAAGAGAACGGCAAGGCGCACCAATAAAACTCGTTCAACGCTTGAGCATTTGGCGTGTGGACGCAAGGCGCTCTCACAGATTTGACGCAAGGGGAAGCGGGCGGAGACGCCCGCTTTTTACATGGAAGTAAAAACGCACTGGCGTTTTGAACACCAAGCGGTAGTCAAGCAAAAACACAGCTATCAATTAGGAACACTTTTGCCTGACATGCAATGTGCTTTCGCAATCGGACGCATATTTGATGAATAGCCAGTTTTCGACCTCCAAACATTGATCTAAAATACTAGTTCTTGTAAGTGATTGAGTTGGGACTGGTATGACTTCAGTAGCCGTAGCAATCTGTTCCTTTGGTTGGCAGCCGGATTCTACTGTAGTGTCGACGTCATGCGTCGACCTTTGCGAATAGCGGTCGACGCCATGCGTCGACTCTAGACCAGTGAACTTGTACGGAACTGTTGGAGATATGAGGGTTCGATGAAACCGACGGGAAAACTCCATAAGCTGTTTACGTCCTGTCTGGCATTGCTTTTCTTATCCGGCTCTCAATTTGCCATTGCAAATACCATGCCCAATTCAGTGCATGTGCCGGGGAAAATTCTTCAAGTCAAAATCGATTTGCGAAGTCCGAGCATGTCACCGGAAGCAGTGGCATTTGGTGATCAGCTCGGTTTGACACCGTTGCTTAGCAGAATTCAGTCGCTACGAGCACAAATGCGAGGTCGCGACAATAATGATCCCGAAATTCATACGTTGCGCATCGCGCTCAATGAAGCTAGACAAGAAGCACTGGAAATAGTGACGCAAGTCGATTTGGAAGCTGACTACGTTGAAGCGCAAATCGTCGAAGAGCAGAGTCTTTATGCAGACATGCTGCAACATATGACTACAGAGCGCGATCGAAGTGTAGCGATTACTAACGCAGTTTCATTCGGAACAAATGGAGCTCTGTGGGCAGCTTGCGAAGCGATTGCGATACCGACGTACAAGCAGCCGATATTGTCTATTCCATCCGGAATTCTGGGAGTGCTGGCCGGCGTCATTCCTTCATTTGCATCTTTCTATGCGATGAGACAGGTTTCCGGCAAAAAGTATTCATACAAGGAAGAGCCCAACATGCTGTCGAAACTTTTCGATCGGCCTGTAGGATTGCACTGTGAGTATCCGGATTCGGTATGGAACTATCTGACAGCCGTGCCGCCAAATGATCCATCAGGGAAAAGGCGCGTCGATCAAATTATTGATAGATGGATCGAAGACAATAACATTCCGTCCTTCAATTCGAGAACGAACGCCCGCCAGGTAGACCTTGTAACCGGCACCAAGAGTATTCCCAAGACGCTTACAATCGATCTTCTGTCCACCAGACAGACGATGCTCGATCAACTAACTAGCGAAGTTCTCAAAATGAAGAGATTACTTCTGGAACTGATGCTTGCAGTGCGCGGCACAAAGCAGATCTGAGAACCTAATCGTCAGCCTGAATCGTTGCGGCCTTGATGCGACCGCTGGCGACTGCAGCGCTTAGTGCTGCATAGTCCTTTTCAGTCTGGTCCGCATATGCAATTGCGAATTGTCCGATCGCTTTGTCGAATTCGTCGCTATTGCCCAAATATCCACTAATTACTGCAGCATCGCCGGAGCGAGCATGAGCACGCGCTAGCACTTGTCCTTGTAACTTCGCAATATCAACCATTTCTTTGGCATCCCAGAGTTGTGGCTCGAGCTTCACTTTCGTGTCTCTCAATTGGCGGACGTAGAAATCTTTGCCTTCTTCCGATTTAGTCCAGCCAAGAAAAATATCGCTAGCTGACTGCATAATCCGCTGTCCAGCAACAACGCGCTCACCATTGTTATCAAATGCACTCTTTCCGGCGTATGCTTCAAGCACGGATGGACGCGCTTCTTTCGCTTGCAAAAGCAACGGTTCATCATCAGGAGCGAGAAACAGCAAGATACCGCATGTGGTGCCCACGCTACCGATGCCTACTACTTTGATGGCGAAATCAACAAGTTTATAACGGTCGAAAAGTCTCTGCTTATCCCACTGCAATGTGCTGCGGTAATTTTTCAGAGATTCTTCGATGCTTTTGTAGAACTTTGTGTCGTCAACGTCAGGATGGAAGATGAGCGGAGGATTGTCTTTGATCTTGTAAGACTCACCACCAGTCTCAACCAGTTTTGGGAAGTAGTACAACTGAATGGTGCGTTTCTTAGCCTTCTTGAGCTGATCTGCACGGCGTTTTTGCAATTCGACATCGCCAGTGTTGGCAATGACACTCTCCCATGGCACCTGCTCATACCAAATGTCCATGATACTGAGCTTCGACATGGAAGCCATTTTTTCCCTGTATCCTTGAGCCACTGCCTCAGCA
>DTSE01000480.1 GCA_012965515.1 Candidatus Melainabacteria bacterium
CAAACTTTCCATTGACCTTTACGCCCAGAGCATGAGCGGAGTCGAATACTAATTTGAGGTTGTGTTCGGCGGCCAGCTTCGAGAGCCCATCTACATCTGCAGCATAACCATAGAGGTTTACTGCAAGTATGGCTGAAGTTTTCTCGGTTATATGCTTCCTGACCGATTGTGCGCTTACACTTCCTTGTTCTTGTGGAGCAATATCGCAAAAGACCGGCTTAAGCCCAGTCCTTAAAATGGCTTGAGCGGTGGATATAAATGTGAATGCCGGAACAATAACTTCCCCTTGCAGCTCGAGGGCTGCTAACAGCAACTCCAGACCGAGGGTCGCATTTGCTACAGCAATACAATGCGAAACACGCAATTGCTTGCAAACGTATACTTCGAGTTCTTGTACAAAGGGGCCGTTATTCGTAAATACAGCGTTATCCAATATCGTATTAACACGCGACAAAAAAAGCTCACGGTTTAAAAGCCCGGGGCGTCCAACGTGCATTGGTGTTTCCAACCGACCACGTATCAATTCTTTTGTCGTCTTCACTAGCCCACTCTTTCTCGGTCAATGAGAAGACAGTAATGTAGGAAATTAACGCCTATCTATTATATGTCGATTTGCCAAGGGAATTCGCGTGTAAACTCAAATGAACACGGACTCATAAGAATGGAGTTGACCACATGAGGATCGCAATTGTTGGTGCTGGTGGTCACGCAAAAGTCGTGCACGAAGCCGCGATCAGCAGCGGCATTTTTGAAGTCGTCTGTTTTGTGGACGAGGGACAAGCTGGGGGCAAACTGCTGGAAACGCCTATTAATGCTGAGATCTCGACTGTTGAAAATTTCATCGTGGCAATTGGTGATAATCGTGTCAGGAAGGAAATCTACGACAGGTATGTCGCAAAGGGTCTAGTGCCGGTCACCATCGTTCATCCCAGAGCCTACATTGCCAAGACTGCTCAAGTAGGAGATGGCACAGTCATTCTCGCTGGTGTGAATGTCTCCACTTGCGCAACGATCGGCGATAACTGCATTATCAATACCGCTGCTACTGTTGAGCATGATTGCGTTGTCGAATCCCATTCGCATGTTTCTGTCGGGGTACAGATGGCAGGGAATTGCAGAATTGAGGAAGGGGCATTAGTAGGTATAGGCAGCACAATAATTCCCGGAAAGACAGTTGGAGCTTGGTCTGTCGTCGGTGGGGGCGGCGTCGTTGTTTCCGATGTCGGACGCGAAACAACTGTAGTAGGTGTCCCGGCCCGTCCGCTTGCCAAACTGAAGACACCAGGTGGCTTCTAAGCAAAAATTCAGGCGCACCCTGGTGATCGATTTGTTATCCATAAAGCGCAGAGTGGATAATGTACGGACTACGTGGCATTGAGGATCGCAGTGCAGGACTGGTCAGTTACTGTCTTAGTACCGACATACAATCATGAGCATCAGATCATTGAGGCAATGAATGGCATAGTCAGTCAGGACATTTTTTCGAGTATCAAAGTCCTGGTGGCTGATGATGGTTCGTCTGATCGTACCTATCCGATTGCCTGTTGGTATCGCAATCAGTACGATAATATTGATGTTGTTCAGAATCCGCATCAATTGGGCGTTTTGGGCAACTATGCAGCGCTGGCGGACAGATGCCAGACAGAGTTTATTGCGGTTCTCGAAGGCGATGATGTCTGGGTTGCCGCAGATAAGCTCAGGCGCCAGATTCAGTTTCTTCAAGAGAATTCAAAAGTAGATGCTTGTTTTACCGAATACTTCTGTCTTGAGGAATCTACTGGCACATTGTTTAGCGGTCCAAAATGGGCGGATGGACGCTACAAAGTCTTGCATTTGCTGGATTTGCTCTATGAAAATTCGCCGGCTTCATTCTCCACTTGTTTGAGTTGTTTTGCGAGCAACACATTGATCG
>DTSE01000481.1:0-325 GCA_012965515.1 Candidatus Melainabacteria bacterium
TAGGTGCCACTACTTCCGATTCCATTTTCATGGCTTCGAAAATGAGAAGCTTTTGCCCTTGTGTTACCGTTGCACCTAGTTCCACTAGAAGTTCTTTCACGACTCCGTGCATTGGAGCCTTCACTCTTCCCGAGCTGCTGCCGCCTTTGCTTGCAGTTTTACTGGGGCGCTCGAGCGAGCGTCCGGAAGCTTTTGCAGCAGAGGTGGAACTTGCTGGACCCGAGCGAGCAACAGGTGCACCGGGTGCAACTAGTTCATGAACTGCTACTTTGTAGGATTTCTTGTCCACTTCAACTTCAAAATTGTATGGACCCACTTTTTCTGA
>DTSE01000481.1:340-1908 GCA_012965515.1 Candidatus Melainabacteria bacterium
GCCGTGCCCGTTGTTGCTGGCGTTCTGGCCTGCAGGAGAGACGGATGTGATGCTTGCTGCAGAACCGGTTGCCACCGCAGCCGGTGCCGGTTTGGGAGCGTTGGCTATGAAGCCTTTCATAAACTCGGACTCTACATAGGTAGTGTAGGTTTCCGCGTTGATGAATTTCGGATCTTCCAATTCTGCCAGGTGGAACGGAATCGTTGTAGCAACGCCTTCAATTTTGAACTCGCTCAGTGCCAGTTTCATTCTGTCGATTGCTTCTTTTCTGTCGCGTCCCCAGACAATCAGTTTGGCCAGCAGCGAGTCGTAGAATGGAAGAATCTGGTATCCGCTGTAACACGCGCTGTCCACGCGTACCCAGGGCATGCGCGGTTCTGCGAAATTTTTCACTGTTCCGGGAGCCGGCATGAAATTCTTGTATGGATCTTCTGCGTTGATGCGGCACTCGATCGAGTGTCCACGGAAAGAAACATCTTCCTGCTTGACGCTCAATTTTTCACCGTTGGCGATGTGAATTTGCTCTTTGACGATATCGATGCCTGTGACATATTCGGTTACCGGATGCTCTACCTGTACTCGAGTGTTCACCTCGAGAAAATAGAACTCTTTGTCCGCCACTAGCAGTTCGAATGTGCCTGCAGACGTGTAACCCAGCGACTTGGCTCCTTTAACGGAGGCGGCGAGCAAACGCTCTCTTACGTTCGGATCCAGCTTCGCCGCGGGAGATTCTTCAATCAACTTTTGGTGGCGCCGCTGTGTGGAACAATCGCGCTCGCCCAAATGGATTACGTTGCCATGCTCGTCGCCAAGGATTTGAACTTCGACGTGGCGCGGATGATCCAGATATTTCTCGACATATACTTCTCCGCTGCCGAAGTACGAAGCCCCTTCGCGCTGTGCTGCAGTGAATGCTGCTTCCGCTTCGGCTTCACTGCGAACTACCTTAAGTCCGCGTCCGCCCCCACCGGCGCTGGCCTTGATGGCAATCGGGTAGCCGTATTGTGCGCCCAGTTTTTTGACCTCGTCGGCGGAATTGACCGGATCGGTTGTGCCCGGAACTACCGGCACGCCGGCCGCTTCCATGGCGCGGCGCGATTCGACTTTAGAGCCCATGCGGTGAATGATGTCTGGCTTGGGTCCAATGAATTTGATACCGGCGTCGGCGCAGTTTCTTGCAAACTCAGGATTCTCTGAAAGGAAGCCGTAGCCGGGGTGGACGGCGTCGGCACCGCATTTTTTCGCAATTTCTACGACCTGCGCGGCATCCAGATATACCTTTTGAGGTTGTCCTTCTAACTGATAGGCTTCGTCAGCCAGGCTGACGTGGCGGCTCAATTTGTCCGGTTCGGAGTAAATGGCGACTGTTTTGATGCCCATTTCGCGGCAAGCAGTGATGACTCGAACTGCAATTTCCGACCGGTTGGCAATTAGAACTTTCTTGATCATGGCTTCGGGAGTTTCCTCAAGTGATGTCTGGAATTATCCGCAAGATATCTGGTGAGAAACAAACCCTACCAAAAAATGAAGCAATAACCTCAATTCGAAATGTTCTATTGATGTCAAGC
>DTSE01000482.1 GCA_012965515.1 Candidatus Melainabacteria bacterium
GGCGGGCTGGACAAAACTAACAGTGAAAAATATCGACCTTGTAACAACCGGCCAAAGGCAAGACGAAGCCGCCCAGCGCCAGCTCCCGGAAATTTTCCCAAACGGTGCCTATATTACGAAGCACCCACCTTTCGATTCCGTTTTTGGAAGCCCTCGGATCCCTCCCCCCTTCGTTCCCCCCGTTACTAGCCAGACCAGCGCAGTTTGTCCACGGCATTGTGGCGGCATTCCTGCCGCCCGGGCGATGAATAGCGTTTTGTCGGCAAGGAGAGCACGCTATGCCTTCCGATCGCAACACCCAATCCAGATCAGAAAACACAGAAAATCGCGAAACAAGAGAGAGAAGAAGTGACGCAAGCTCCGCCCTGAGCAGCGACGTTAGCGGCGAAGAGATGACAAATCTCACTCGCAATCGCAACAACAGCAACCGCAAAGACTCGGATACTGTAGCTCTGTTCGGAGGTCTTGAGCTTTTCGACAGCGACAATGCAGGCATTGCTACGCAGACTCCGACAGAGTCACACATCAATACGCCAACTCCGGCAGCAACACTTACCAACGCACAATTTGCAACTCGCGCTGAAGCCATTTTCGACCGCATCGACGGAAACGATGATGATTGGATGAGCGCCGAAGAATTAGCGGCCGCTGTCCAGAACCGGGACTTTCAGGGTGAGGATGCCCAAGTTGTTGCCGCTCTCTACGCGAGCCGAAACACCATGCAAATGTTGTCTCGCGACGAGTGGTCCACCCTCGACGACGACGGCGTAACGCGTGCAGATTTGCAGGCTTTCGGACGACAAACTTCAGCCCGAGAGGCGACTTCTCCAGCTATTGATTTACTGAGAGGCGAAACCAATTTCAACAGATTTGACACCGATCGTGATGGCTATATCGCTCGCACAGAACTGGACGCTGCGCGCCAGAACGCCGGTCTTTCCGAAGCAGACCGCACCAATTTGCAACGCTTGAACGATAACTTCAACAACATAGTCGGCGCAAGCAATGACGAGTGGGGCTTCGACGGCAGAATTAGTACAGCTGACGTAACGGAATACTGGAATCAAACTTACCAATCCATTGCAGGACAGACAGAAACTCAGGTATCAAACACCATGAGCCGGACAAGAGAGAGTCAGTACAATCACCTGAACTCGCGTCTCTTTGCCACGCCGGACGATCCACTTCTGAGCATTTCGCCGGATGCAGTTGTGCAAGGCACAATCGGTGATTGTTACTATCTTGCCGCTGTTTCTTCTTTGGCAGCATCCAACCCCCAAGCCATCCGAGATATGATTCGCGACAACGGCAACGGCACTTACACGGTCACTTTCCCCGGTGATACAGCAAACCCAGTTACCATCAACGGTCCCACTGACGCAGAGCGCGGACTATACAACGGCGGACACAAATACGGAACCTGGGCTGGAATTCTCGAAAGAGCTTTTGGCCAGTATCAAAGCGAGCACGCCAATTTGGTCCGCAGGGCGAGAGTCTCGTGGGAAAGTGGAGGTAACATCCCTACAGAATACGCCGGAGCAAGCGGACAAACATCATGGACAACCGAACTTCTGACGGGCAGAAGTACAGAGACTATTAGCGCATCGAACAGTGAATTGGCGACCCGCCTCGAACGTGCAATAGATTCGAACTCAGCCATTACAGCAGGTATCAATCCGAGGCTATTCTCGAACACATCGACTGACGGATATCCAACACGCCACGCCTATAGCATCATCGATTTCGAACCGGACGGCCAAGGCGGCGGCATGGTCACAGTGCGCAATCCGTGGGGTCAAAACGATTCCTCCACCAGCGGAACAACAAGAATTTCTCTACAGCAATTCCAAAACAACTTCAGCGACGTAACGTTCGAAGTGCCGGCTTAAACAGCTTGGGGCGTGGGGGCGCGTTGCACGCGCCCTCCTCGATTCAACTCTAAACTAACGACAATTGCTTTGCTCTTGAGTTGGTTTCTAACTGAAGCAAGAATGCTTTGCGCGGAAGACCGCCACCATATCCGGTGAGTTTACCGCTTGCCCCAATTACGCGATGGCAGGGCACGATGATTGAAATTGGATTTTGTCCATTTGCCAGACCGACAGCACGACTGGCTTTTGGATTGCCGATACGATGAGCAAGTTCGCCGTATGAGATGACTTGCCCGAATGGAATCTTGGTCAACTCATTCCAAACCTTGAGTTGAAACTCCGTACCACTCGGTTTAAGTGGCACTGTGAATTGCTCAATAGTGCCGTCGAAAAACGCTGCCAGCTCCTCTTTTGCAAGAGCGAAAGGCATTGCATTGTCATCACGCACCCAGGATTCGTCTGCCGCCGGCATTCCTTTATGCAATTCCATGTACAAACCGGTAAGTGAAACACCATCCGAAGTAAGTGTAAGTGGGTCAATTGGACTGTCAAAAACGGTGTAGAAAACTGTCATACCTTCACCCTCGCCACTCTCTTCCGCTGCGTCTTCAGAACTTTCCGCTCCAATGGTTGCGCGTCCAACGAGCGCCACAAATGCATTGATGCATAAGAACGCCACGGACTCCAACGTTCAGCGTGTTCAAGAATTTGCTTCTCCTTAGTCATTCCGAGCGCTTTCTTTATGCCAAGGTCAGAACCCAAGAATGCGTCCGGCCATGCTAGTGCACGCATGGCAATGTATTGCGCCGTCCACTCGCCAAAACCCGGCAATGACTTGAGTTTTTCAGAAGTCTGTTGGACATCTTGTCCTGGTTCCAACGAGAGCGAACCACCAGCAACCGCGCGCGATAGAGCAATTATCGAGTTAATTCGAGCGCCGGTAATGCCCATCCCGCTTAAGTCTTCCGGTTCCAAACCGGCAAGAACATCAGCCGCTGGGGCGAGTCGATCGAGTTGAGGGAATGGTGTTTCGATTGGAGTGCCAAACTTTCTGACGATACGACCGTGCAAAGTGCTGGCCGCCTTCACGCTCACCTGCTGTCCGAGAATAGCTCTGAGTGCAAGTTCAAAACCATAGAACGCACCCGGCACACGCAGCCCTTCCCGTCCCTTGGACAAATCCCCCAGAGTCGCAGCAACTATTGAAGGGTCGGCTTGCGTATCCATCAGCCGCTTGCATCGTGCAACCGCACTGAGCAAAACCGGCGCGAGCGAATTCGACAGTTGTATCGAGAGTGTGTTCTTCTGCGCATTCTGCCGTATCGCCAACCAGCCGGAATGTTTTCCGAATGAGGCCGTGCGAATGTAAGCGCCGCCTTGGACCAATTCAACACCAGGGCAAGCTCGGTACGACAGAAAGTTCAGCAAACCATCAAAATCAAAAGGTTGGCGATAGCTGACTTCGCACACCAAGAACTGCGGCTCATCAGAGGTGCGGCGCTTTCTGAGTTGCGTGGGATTCAAACTATATCGTTCTTGAAACAGCGAATTGAATCGCCGCACGCTCGAAAAACCGCTTGCGAAAGCAATCTCAGTGACAGGCAAATTAGTATCCGTCAACAAGCGCTTCGCCAGCAACAACCGCTGCGTCTGCGCCAATTGAATCGGCGACACTCCAAATTCCGATTCGATTACCCGGCGCAAATGCCGCCCACTGATTCCCATCTCCGCCGCGAGTTCATCCACTCCAAGATAGCAGAGGGCACCATCCTCAATACGGTTGAGAGCGATTGCAGCCAAACGACTAACCGCGTCAACCGACGCATTCCCTGGAGCAAGTTCGGGGCGACAGCGCAAACATGGACGATAGCCGGCGTTCTCTGCGGCTGCGGCTGTTGAGTAAAACGTGCAGTTCTTCAGCATCGGCGTCTTCGCCGTGCAAACAGTTCGACAATAAATCTTCGTGGACTTGACCGCTACAAAGAAAACGCCGTCAAAACGCGGATCGCGCGCGCGAAGAACCTCGTAGCAGCTCTCTCGATTCAGAATCATGCCTGGATCTTAACGGATCCCAAATCGATTGACTCGCCATTTTCGGACATGGACATTTTACGTTGCGATTTGAGCAAACGTCTCAATGCACGAGTCTATCGTTTCCTCATTCAAATGAGCGTAGTTAATTTGAAACTCGCCACGCGGGGCTTCCCCGAGATAAAAGTGAGCTGTGCTGGAAATGCCGATACCAGCAGCTTTAGCTCTTGCGACCAACTCTTCATCGCTCAACTCCGATGGAATACGCACAACAACGTTGATCCCGGCCGCGTCGCCGAGAACTGCAGCTGCGCCTCTAAAGTGCTTTTTGAGCGCTTCGATAACGAGTTTTCGCTTCTGCTCGTACAGGTTTCGCATTTTGCGAATGTGACGCTCCAAGTGACCAAGTCGAATGAAATCTGCCAACACTTGCTGTTCCAACAGCGGTGAATGCCTGTCAGCAAGCCACTTTGCGCGAGTAAAAACCTCCGCCAGATCAAGCGGAACAACAAGATAACCTAGACGAAGTGAGGGAAACAGAACTTTTGAGAGAGTGCCAATATAGATAACCGTACCTGCGTGATCCAGCCCTGCCAGTGCCGGAATCGGGCGCCCTTTGTAGCGATATTCGCTGTCGTAGTCGTCTTCTACGATGTAAGCGCCGACGCGGCGCGCCCACGAGATCAATTCCAAGCGGCGAGGTACCGATAGAACAACTCCGGTTGGCGACTGATGTGAGGGAGTTACATAAACCAACTGTGGGCTGAACCCAGCCCGCGCGCGTTCGTGTTCTTTCAATGCATCAACGGAAATCCCTTGCTTGTCGACTGGGATCGGCAAAATGTTTGCCCCCATCGCCTCGAATGACTTTTGCGCGCCGATATAGCCAGGGTCTTCAATACAAACATCATCCCCGCGATCGATCAAAACTCGCGCGACAAGGTCGATACCTTGCTGCGATCCATTTACTACGATGACCTGTTCTGGCTGGCAAGCAACTGCACGCACCCTGGAGAGATAGGCAGCGAGCTGTTCACGCAACGGCATGAAACCAGCGGCATTTGCCGGCGAGTCCAACAAACCGAGATTTCGTTTTCGCGCGTGATGTAACAACAATTGATTCCAGACGCGCATAGGAAACTCGGTCATCGCCGGTCTTCCGAAGGAGAGCTGAACCTCTGGTTCATCAGCAGAAAAATTCAACCACTGCCTGGAACGCAATGCCGTGGCGTACCAGGAAAGTCTGTAACCCTGAAGTTTGTCAGCATCTCCGCTTGTCGACGAGCTGCTTGAGCTACTCAAACTAGAATCAGTATCCGGACCATCTTTGCGTTTTCTGCCGCGACTGCGCGCTTTCACTTTCGGTGTTGACGCTTCCAAAGTTGCAGGATCGACTGTTGAGGAGGCCGGGCGCATCAGTTCTTCAGGCAGAGCACGCGAAACGAACGTCCCCGCGCCGACACTCGCTTCTATATAGCCCTCACTGAGAAGACTGTCGAAACTCATTGTGACTGTAGCTCTGGCAATCCCCAGGGACTTGGAAAGCGCTCTGGTTGATGGCAGTTTTTCACCAGAACGCAAACGCCCGGACAGAATCGCTCCGCGTATTGAGTCATAAATTTGACGATGGAGTGCAACGCCGGACGATTGGTCTACATGTATAAGGAAGTCCAAAACCGGCCTCTTTTCAACTCATTTTCTGAGGGATTGCTCACTTTCAAGCACCTGCTCAACTTCAGGAGTAAACCTGTAAATGCTTGCCAGGGCCAAGATTCAGAACTTCCTCAGTGCGAGCAAAGCACTTAGAATCATTCCAAGTGGACTAGTATCAAATCATAAAAGTGGATCTTCTACAAGTCCAATCCGCCAGGTAATCTGTGGTCAACCTGGAAGGAGGCAGGTCGTTATGAAAAACGCAAACGCAAAAAAACAAATTCTTCTCGCACTGGTTGCATTCCTCACGCTCCCCATGGTTGCGCTCAATTGCCAACCCGCTCAAGCCATCATTAGTGATCCGGGAGTTATCGACCAGCTGCAAAAGCGCAAAGCTGCGCTGCAAACCCGTGAGTTTTACTTGATGAGAGACACAGATGATCTCTTGAGAAAAAAGGAAGACATCAGACGCAACAACGATGCTGATGCACCTACGCAACTCAATGAAGTTTGCCGAAAAATCGATGCCAAAGCTTGGGAACTGCAACAAGTTAGATTGGACATCAGAGACGTGAATACCAGGCTTCTATAAGCCATTTCAAAACTTGCTTGAGACGAAAGAGAAAGGACTTCGAAGTGATTCGGGGTCCTTTCTTACTACCGATGCATTATTTTTCCGCGACTCTCATCACATAAACATGCGGGTAGAAGCCAAAGAAGGTGTCCGCTTCGGCACGCTTCCAAATACCGTCATTCCAATCGTTCGCGTAAACTTCACCATTGTCAGAAACAACTCCGCAATGGGCATTTGGGCCGTAATTCGGGTTGGTCGGCAGGGTCATATAACCGAAAATCAAATCCCCAGGTTGAGAAAGCTCTTTCAACGTCAAAGGGTCAATCCCCTGAGCCTTAGAGTGTTTTACCGCAATCTCCTTTACATTCAGCGAGCTTTTCAATAATTGTCCGCGCACCACAACTACAGCAGCACTTTTTGCGACTGGGTAGCCCGCGCTTCTCAAAACATTGCTGAGAGCCGCAGCACAGCCTAACTTTCCGTTTGGCAATCCATATCCAAACCACATTTTTTTGCCAACCGCAGAACTCGCCGCAGCCAAAATTTTGCTGTTACCGGATCGAACAAAAGATTGTGTGCCCGGCTCAGTGCAGGGCTTCCCCATCGCGCAATGCAAAAGGGATGCGCCACCGGAAACAAAAGCGGCTGCCACAAAGCAGACCATCAAGTTTTGAATGCGCATACGCGTAATTAACGCGGGCTCCAGCGGACAGCCGCATGGTATGTGGCAAACGGATTGATACGCAGAATCATGGCGTTGAATCCGTTGAGCAAATTGAAAACAGAGAAGAAGTTTTTCCAGAAGTGGAAACGCGTTTGTTTCTTGCGCAACTTCGTAATGGTTGTTCGTCCGGAAACCTTCGCTTCCAACATTAAAGGCGCCTTTCTCATGAAACGCACACCGCTGTACTCAGGGTGCGAGTACATCATGTTGTCTTTGTAAGTACGATGACGT
>DTSE01000483.1 GCA_012965515.1 Candidatus Melainabacteria bacterium
ATGACAAGTTGGCAGATCTACGCACGAAGGAAAGCAAGACCAGCTCACGGACTAACGCTTCCAATGAATACTACGGCGAACTGTTTGACAAGATTCGCTCCGCTGATTCCGCGGACCGCCTAACGGAGCTAGAGAGGCGCATCTACTCGTCGCCTGAAGCAAAAGACGGATCGAGGCTCCTGGACAACGACCAACGGCAGAACCTGGCGCGACAACTACGCGCCCGGATCTCTCAGCTCAAAAAAGAGAAGAAGGTAGAGCCGGGGGAGTCTGAGGGGCACCAGCAAGCCGAGCCGGTCGCCCCAGCGAAGAAGGCGGCAGCTCCGGCGAAGAAAGAGCCTGTGCCACCAGCACCACCGGAGCCAAAGGGCGTATCAACTGGCGACTTTCGCAAGATGATCAAAAACCGTGAGAAGCCGCGTGAACGTCGCCATGAAGGCGCAGTCAGCGCCGAAAAGATGGCGGCATCAGCCAAGCTCGCACCGCACGAAAAAGAAGCGTTCAAAGAGGCAGTGGATCAACTTGCAGAAGCGCACGTAGAGATCGCCTATGCAACGAAAGAGATGGAAGCACTTGCTGAATGGGGACTGAAAAATCCAGAAGCGTGGAAAAATCCCAGTGCTAATTTCAAAACCATGGAAGCAGCAGACGGCATGATGGTCGCAAAGGCGGGCGCCTCGGAGGGATTTCTCCTTCGCACAAAAGTGGAAAAGATGCTTACTAAAGCGCAGCAGCAAGCAATCTCTAAATATCGCGACAAGCTTGTCCGAGAAGGCATTGAGCGCGGCGACATCGAGCCACGACTCCAAAATGACCACTTGGAAGTTACGGTCGGAGGCAAGGCGGACTACGCAGAGATCACCGACAAGGGCAGATTGAAAGTCGTAGGGATGCAGAAAATAGCCCCTCCTTCGCGCGAAATGCCAAAAAGCGTTCAAGAGATGTACGAACGAATCGAAAGGATTCGCGGGCGGATCGCTTCTCACAGACAAGTCTCGCAAGAGATCAAAGAGGACGTCTTGCCTGTTGCGCAGAAAATTTTCGAAGAGAATAAAGCCGCCTGGGCAGCAACTGAGCATGCACCAGCCGAGATACCATCATTCAACGTCTTTCACAGAGACGAATATGGGCACGTCACTACCATCACGTTCAAGCAAGGCTCTTTGCGCCACGATTGGAATGAAGCAACCGCAGATTTAAAAGCTAAGCTTGATGCCCTTCACGAGAAGTTTATTGCTGAGTCAAAATCGGAGCAAACCATCTCGGATATAGTGAAAAAATCGACCAGAACCATGTACGGCTTCACTGGTATGGAGCCAATCATTCTGGGGGTGATAGCTGGCAAGAGTCTTGGAAAGATGGCGGCGCAACTAACGAAAGCAAACGAGCAGTCAGCGCTATTCGTCGGTACTATTCGCGACATCTTGAAGGCTCATCCTCAGTACATGGGCGATAAGATCGCCAACAAATTCGACGAGATCAACGGCAGAATCCTGGAAGGATTCGCGGTCAACGGACATCGTATGGTCCGCATCGGTGGCGGCGAAGATCTCACGGAATTGCTGAACAAGTTTAAGGGCGTCCCGGCTGATCAAATTATGTTCGCCAAGGTCAAGGGAGTAACCCAGGCGGAACGTGAGACTGCGGCTTTCTTCCGCAAGAATTACAAAGAACTTGCTGACACTATCAAGCCGGTCCTGGAAGAGATGAAGGCTCGCGAAAAAGACATTCAATTCGGCATTCAAGAAGGAAGGAAGTATGGCGCTGTTCAATTGGAAAACGGCAGTCTTCGCCGCGATGCGCATAGCAAGCTTGCGCAGGAAGCGATGCAGCAAATGTATGACGCCGCGCTCCTGAAAGGCAAACATTGGGAGATGGCGGCTAGCGGATTCGCGAGTCTCTTGAATCGCAAGAATAGCTCCATCTTTGCGAATAATCCAAAAGTCGGATTGGCGAATTTTATAGACCCTTTTCCAATGACACTGGTTGAATTCGGGCGGCATTGGATGAAAGCTTCCATTGCGGTCGGTCGCAAAGAAGTTAGAGACGCGATTAATAAGCTTCCCGTCGTACCGCAGGCAGATTTGAATTCAATAGAAATGCAGCAGCGAAAACTGATCGCGAAGACCGCACCGACAAACGTTTTTGAGAAGGCTGCGGATTTGGGTGAGGAAGTGAATGAGTTTCTCGGAAACAAGTTGGACTTCCTTTTCAAAGGAAAGGAGAAGCTAACAGGGCTTGCAGACAAACGATACACAAGGACTGCACTGGTGGCATCAATTTACCGCCAGGCAAAAATGCGCGGCATGGATGGAAACGACCTACTCGATGCGATACTGCTCGGCAAGAAAAACATCCACCCTGGTTTGCGCAGTGACGTTTGGAAAGCTGTTGCCGGTGACATGTCCCAGCTGTTCAATACGTTGAATCCGACGCTAAACCGGGATCTCTTCGCAGACTCCATGGTGGGCAAGTTGTTTGGTGCATACTCAAGACCTCAGCGCCGAGTCGGTCGTTACATGTACAACCTTATGAAAGGCGATCTTAAAGACAGAACGAAATTTGTTGCGGCCTCATTCATGTATCTAATGCTCGGCGGACGCGCAGTTTTGCCCACGAGCGTTAGAAACCTGATCATCTATGGTGGATCGATGGGGCTTGGGTACCAAGCCAAAGATGCCGTCGCTGCGCTACAGAACCTGGATAACGCAAACGCTCTTGAGAAATTGACCGGCTGGGATCTCAGCGATCGCATAAGTTACGACGCAGCGAATTTAGCGGCACCGACACTAGAAGATCTTTCAGGTCTAGTGAATGATATTTCCTCTGTCCGAAATGGTGAATCGGCAGAAGGAAAACTGTTTCGTGTGTCTATGCGCATGATTACTAGTTTAGCGCTGGTCCCGAAGGTTGGGGGGGTAGGAGTTGGATATCTAAACTCTGGTGCCAACAGTATAAGGTATGCGGCAGAAGGTTCGCGCCCTCTTTATGTTACTGTCGGCGGAGTGACGAAAAAAGTTCCAATTCCTTACGACTTCAACGATGCTTTTAGAGATTTCATTCTTGCCGGTCCTAACCCGAAAGCAAAATCTGTGAAACCGGCAGTAGAGAGAGTTTTGGCAGACAGAATAGATGCAAAACGTAATTCCTTGCGTTCCATACTGATACCGTCCGCGGCGGCAGAATAGCAAACCTTATTTCGACCTGGAGAGAAATTCTCATGAAAAAAAACCAAGCAAAACCAAAAAATACTGGTACAACTATGTCAGTTGCGAAGGCAAAGCAGATCTCCAAAACAACGGCAGGTGGTGTTAAAGCCAACCTCAAGAAGCCGTTTATGGGAGGTGGTCGCAGCAAATGATCAAAGAGATCAGATTTGTTTTTTACGTAGAAAAGTCCGGTCTTCGTCCCGCTCTCGTTGTCGATGAATTCGGCAAGAGAGATATCACCGAATCAGGTGAGCGAAAAGAACCGGATCTTGCCCTTTGCGTATTCGTGCCAAAGATGCACTTACCTGCCTACAGCATTGACCGCGCTAAGCACGGAACAAAAGTAGGCGAGTACATGCTTCCGCATGAAGTCGAAGAGGACGAAGAGGTCGAAGAGATCAAACCGGAAGTGCCGGTGATTAATTTCGATCTCGGCAGCGAAGTGAAGGCAGAACCTAAACTCGCTGATGAAAAGAAAGAAGAGAAAGCGAAGGAGCCGAAAGCACCCAAAGCAAAGAAGGGTGAACAGGCACCAGATGCAGAGCTAGGCAAGGCGCAGCAAGTCGAAGCAGAAGGCGAGGGTAGTTCCGAACCGTCCGCCTAAATTGAGTGCTTCAAGACCTTCAGCAAGGCACGTTTGAAAATTGCAAGTACCTGACGGAAGAACAAAAGTTCTTCACCCGGGAGCGCGCGAAACTTCTGGTCAGGTGTGAACTTGACGAGAAAGTAAGACTTGCCTCGCTGAGGGCTTGCCGCGACGGTTTAAGAGATGGAACGCCCGGTTACCTGTTCTTTCTTCAAAATTTTGGCTGGATTAAAGAGAACCGCAACGTAGCTGGTTTTCAAAAGCTTCCTTTTATTCCCTACCCTTACCAGGTCGAAGAACTGGCATTTATTCACGAGGCGATTCTCGCCGGTGAAGGGATGCTCGGTAAACGAACAACGGCAGAATGGCTCAAGTCACGAGACATGGGGCTCACCTGGCTCATTCTTGCCTACTACGTTTGGTACTTCCTATTTCATGGTGGCACCTTTCACGTAGGGTCGCGCAAAGAAGACGAAGTCGACTTCAAAGGCGATGGCGACACGCTTTTCGGCAAGATGCGCTTCTTGATCAACAACTGTCCCGAATGGATGGTACCAGGCGATCTCATCGATAAGGCGCTTCTGCTCTCGTATAACAACGAGGAATTCGCCATCAGTGGCGAGTCAGCCAATCCGGCATTCGGGAGAGGCAAGAGAAAAACTTCCTCGCTCCTGGACGAGTTCCAAAAATGGGAGTACGACAGAGCGGCTTACAAAGCCATTTCTCAAACTACGAATTGTATTTTCTTGGTCGGCACGCCAGAAGGAACAGGAAATTACTATGCCACCATCGCGAGGAAGAATCCATTTGGAGCGAAGATCCGAACTGTTCACTGGAGCATTCACCCGCTTAAATCAATAGGCAAAACCTATATCGATGGTGAGCTAACATCGCCCTGGAAAGAAGAACAAAAGAATGCGATGGAAGCGGAGGACATCGCAGGCGAACTTGAATTGAGTTTCGAGGGATCGGCAAAAGGCGCCCGCTTCGCGAAGATCTACGGACCAGGACACCAAAAGACAGGACTAAAGGCGATACCGGGTTTAGTGCTCAAGCGCTCATGGGACCTGGGCGGCACAAGTTACGTTCTCTTCTACATGCGCGACAAGTGGAACCGCTTGCGGTGTATCAAGGAATACTGCGATGACAGTGTCTCAATTTCTGAGATCATCAGCGAAGTGCAACTCATCGTGAAGCAACTAGAGGACGAGATCAGCACTCCGCTCAACACTGAGGACAAGGGCGATCCGGCTGGACAAAACATTACAAGTACGGCTGCGATGGCAGCTGAATACACGCTGCTTGCAGAGAGTGACATCCATGTGGAATATGCCACGATCGCGTCTATTCCAACACAGCTTCGCGCTTCCGCAAAGCATGTCGCCGTAGAGAAGCTGCTCACAAAGTACATAAACACCGGCGTTCCCGAGAACGACGGTCCTTCGCTTTGGATTGATACAGACCGTTGCCCAATTCTTCATGAAGCATTGAGCGGCGGTTACAAGATGAAAATAAACGCAGACGGCACTGTGAGCGACAAGCCGGAGGACAAGCACCCGTGGTGCGACGCTTTCGACACGCTCGCCTATGCAGCCATTGAGGAATTCGGAATCCCTGAATCCATCAAGGTTCAAATGAAAAGGAAAAGCGAAGAGGACGAAGAAGACAACCCTGAAGACAACTACGGCGGCAATAGAAGCAGATGTTAAACGATTACTACGAAGTAGAAGAATCAGAAATCCCAAAGAGCCTGACTAGTGAAAAAGCGCTTCAGTGGGCTCGTGAGCTTGGCGACGATTTTGAATACTACCGAGAAGCCAGAAGAATCCTGGATGAGCAGATCATCCCTGAATGCGACAAAGCATTCATGTGCATCAAGCCAGACATCAATATCGCGACGATCAAGCAAGTCGATAACGGGATGTTGGGCGATGCAACCCTCAGAACCGCAGTCAAGGCGAAGCGAAATCAGCTAGTCGGTCAACTCAATCCGCCTGGTGAGAGCTGGTTGGAATGCTCGTCCCTGGAAGACGAAACCGAGGACGACGAGGACTTGATGGAAAACATCAAGGAAATGAATATTCGCCTTAATTACGAGGCGAAGACATTTAACACGCTCAGCATCGTCACGGATCAGCTCTTAGTCAGAGGGATCACAGCAATGGGCGTTCGCTGGGAAAAGCGCCGCGTTTTACGGAAGCTGCCAAAAATGTTGGCTGAAACAATCGGCGAGATTGGCGAACAGATGCAGGACAGTGGTCAGCCGATGGACAGCGCTGAGCTGGGCGACGCAATGGGAGCGACAGGCGAAGAAGGCGTACCGGTTACAAAAGAAAGCGCGAAGAAAATCAAAATGTGGAAGGACTACTTTGCGCAGCCTGTCACGTTCCCGATTGACATTTACCGGTTGTACTTTGATCCCAAAGTCGAGATGACCGAGGGCGCAGATATGCCTTACGTCTACATAACGTTCAAGACGATGTCGGACCTAAAGAACGCGAAAGACACCAAGACCGGCAAGCCGCTTTACGATCAAAAAGCATTAAAAGGCGCTCGCGAGTGGACTTATGAAGAGTATTACGCCAAGTTTCCTCAGGCGTGCGCTGCAACGAAATTGATGGGAATTGATCCCGGCGTCAAAGAGGCTGGCAAATTTGTGCCGGTTTATTTGTTCTACAAGTTGGAGCGTGAATTCGAAGACGGTTCTACATTTGTAGACAAGTTCTTTTACGTCACCGAAGGCGATGAAGGCTATCGAATCATCAGGATTCAAGACAATCCTAGCGATTATGGAGACAAGCCCTTTTACTTTACGACCTGCGATCAGTGGCTAAACATCCCCATGGGTAGTGGCATCGTAGAGAAGTCGCTATCGACGTGGAAGGCAAAGAACGTCATGGCAGACTTTGGTCTGATCGCGGGTTGTTTGTCAGTCCTGCCTCCCATGTGGTTCTTTGGTGGCGTGACCAAAGACGACAAACAACCCAAGATGGCAATCGGCGGCTTACAGCAGATCGTCTTCCGTCCAGGAATTGGCAAAGATTGGATGGGCGCATATCCCGTAAATCCGAACGGACTGATGATTTCAATGCAGGACGAAAGAGCGCTCGGAGAGAAGATTATCGACCAAACCGGCATCACCACTGTCGGCGTGAAAGGTAGTCCGCAAAACAGAACAAGCGCGAAGAACCGCACGGCGACAGAGGTCAGGCAAGAAGCTGTAGACGGAACTGTCGGCGACCAGTACCTCATCGAGAAGATCAGCCAAGACATTCTACAGCCAGCCGCGCAGACCATTTACAACGGCGCGCGTCAAAACTACACCGATGGCTACAAGTTTGTGACGCGTATACCTACTGGTGAAATCAAAACCGTTCAGCTTGACGCTATCGAAATCGACAAAGATCGCAGGATTGAAGTCATCGGCAAGCGCGCAATGGACAACAAAGCTCACATCATGGAGAACCTGATGAAAGCTTTGGGAATCCTTATGAACAAGAATGCTTCCGCAATTCTGGGACCGGCGTTCACACTGATCGCGTACGACATCCTAATCAAGATCATCAGCCGCTTGGGCATCGAAATGAAGCCTGAGTATAAGCAGACACCAGAGCAAATCCTCGCAGGCAATCCACAAGTTCAACTAGAAATATTCCAACAAATGATCGGTACACCTGAGGGGCAACAGATGGCAGCCGAAGTGCTTCTGAATTCTCCGGAAGGACAGCAATTTATCCAACAAGTACAAGCAATGGGCGCTCAAAGCGCTAGCGAACAAGGAGCACCACAGCAATGAATCCAGCAGATCAAACGACAGCAGAAGAACGAGAACTCCAACGCCTAGAGCGCGTTCAATGCAAGCGCCTTTACGAGCTGTCTGAGCATCCACAGTTTGGTGAGCTGTTGGAATTTCTCAAGCAAGAAGAAAAGGCGATCATCTCCTTTCCGCAAGGCGGGCTGAACGGAATGATCGACTACATGACCGCAAAAGTCTGGCAGGACGCAGTTATTCATATCCAAAATCTTTTGACTCAAAAGATCAACGCAGGCAAGCAGATCTCCGGCAAGGAAGACGACGAACTCAAACCAGGAGATATCACGCATGGGCAAGAAGGATATTGGAGAACAGAACCTCAACAACGACGACGAGCTTGACCTTGAAGACGAAGATCAAGACGAGGATGAAGAGGACCTGGAGGATGACGACCAGGACGACGATGAAGATGAGGACCAGGACGACGATGACGAAAAGCCTAGTCGCAAATCCAGCGTGTCTGCAAAAGACATCAAAGAGATCAAAGACACTATCAACGACCTGAAAAGTGCCGCAGCCAAAAGTGGTGACTCGAAAGATCAAAAGAAAGTCAAGAAAGTAGATCAGATTTTTCAGAACTGGTTGAGCGAAGGCAAAACCGCTAAAGATCTAGGTCCTTTGTACTCCCTCATGGAAGCGCTGAAGGAAGACCTTCGCGAAGAGTACGAAGAAGCAAACAAGGTAGAAAAAAGCAAAACCCTCGACGAAAGATCATGGGAAGCGATGGATTCAGCGTTCGAAAAGTTCGCACGCAAGAACCCCTCGATTAGCTGGTCCAAGATGGAAATCACCAACAAGGCATACGAGTTGATGCGTAGCAGTAAACGCTACTCGGATGCTCGCGACACCTACGCAAGGGGCAAGGTGCCTGCATCTCGCCACTTCGATGATGCCATGGCGAGAGCCATCGCTGTTTTCGAAAAAGAAACTGGTAAATCTAGCGGTGCCAAAAAGGAGGCGCCACAGTCTTTGGATATCAAAAATTCTAAGACCAAGAGCAAATCCTCGGCGGTAGGCGACGGCAAGATCGATCTTGACTCGCTGGACGCGGCGGAACGGAGCATCTATCTGACGACTTTGAATGTAACCAAAAACGAAAAGTTCGCTAGAGAAGCGCTCAAGGATCTCCGCGGAAAACTCTAGCCCCTGGCTCTTAAGTAGAGACGAGGATTTAACAACATGGCAATAACTTTTTGGAAGTCCCTCAGAGGGGGACGTCCTATCCCAATGCAGCTTGAAATGGAAGCTGGCATCTCGATCCAAGCTGGTCAGGCGCTAGAACCATCAGCAGCTGGCAAACTCCAAAAGATCAACGGTAACCAAGACAACCCGCCTTGGATTGCTAATACGCCAGCAACTTCTACCGCCACTGGTGGCGAAAGAGTTGAGGTTGTTCACACAGGAAATAAGGACCACATCTGGAATTTCCCTATCACTCCGGCGTTGAACAATGCAACAGGACAGGCTGGTGGATCTGCGACCCAAGTCGTGATCCCTTCGCCAACAACCAACTATTCGTCTGGTGATTTCATCGGCGGACAAGTTCTTGTCGGCACCGAACAGCGAACCATCACGGCATCGTCCGCGGTGACAGCGCCAGCCAACATAACACTGACTGTAACTCAACCATTCACAGGATCGACCGTAGGCAAGACCGGCATCAAAGCAACTCCGCTTGGCGCCGATGTTGTAGCGGCTCGCTGGGAATCAACTCTCGAAACGATCTCACAGGTCATTTCGGAATTGACTGGTGGACCCATCGCGGTCGTTGATGTGGATCTCATCCGAAATGTAGTTCACGGCTATTTCGTCTAAGCCACTGGCTTAGCGGATTTCGTTCGTTCCCAATCATCTCTTTTTGAGAAACGAGGTAAGACATGGCATCTGCTGTAAATAGTCGTGCTGACTATGTAAAGCTCCTGGAGCCAACCTTGCGCAAGGCATTCTTCGCTGAGTATGACCTCGGCGGTGAAGTCTATTCGCAATACTGGGATGTCCAGGACTCAGACAAAGCGTCTGAAGAAATCTCCGAGACGGTCATGCCGTCCGAGATACCAGAAGTAAACGAAGGCGGCATGTTCGCCCGCGGCGTACTTTCTATGGGGCGCTCCAAGAAGTTCACTCACGTAACCAGAAAACTGGAAATCGTGATGACCGAGGAAGTTCAAGAAGACAATCTCTACAAAGCAGCTCTCAGCACCCAAAAAGGTCTGGCAATTGCGTTTAAGAGAACCGTCGAAAGAACAACCGCAGTCACCTATGCGAACGGTTTGACCACCGAATTGACTCCTGATGGCAAGCCACTCTTCGCGCCGGACCACGTAGTGCTGTATCCGCAGCCGCAGAATCCAGGCTCTTGGGGTAACGTTCTCTCTGGTGAGCCTTTCTCATCTGTCGGGGTTAAGAAACTCAAGACATTGATGAGAAAGCAAAAGGACGAAAACGGCGACACACTGCCCCATAACATGGACCAGTTGATCGTCCCGTCTGATCTTGCGGAAGAAGCGTATGAACTCTACGGTGCTCCTGGTACCTATGACCGCGCAGACCGCGCAGGCAACCAGGTCAAGCAAGGCATCAAGGACGTGATTGTAGTTGATCACTTCCAAGATGTTGCGCACCAATACGCGACTTCGATGTACTTCGGTCGCGACTCCAGACTGGCGATGAACATCTTCTTCTGGAGAGTGCGTCCGACCTACAAGTTGATTTACGAAGAAGCGACCGGAAACATCATCCAGCGCGTGCGCGGACGTTTCTCGCTTGGCGTCGTAAATCCTCGCGGTCAAGTTGGAGCTTACGGCGTCTAAGCCTTAAGCCCGGCAAATGGAGGCAGAATGGTTGCTCCCAGCAACAGCAAACCTAGCTCATTTACGAGACTGTTGACACAGCTCGATCTTTGGTTCGAAGGCAACGGCAAGAAAGCTTGGAGATTAGCCCCAGCTGTAACGCCCACCAATAATCGACTGTTCAAGCTTGTAGATCCCGGCTTCGACTGCAATCTCGCAACTTCGCGAGACAGCAGCGGACTAAAGCTCGGAGTAGGCGTAACTGTTCCAAAGGGAGCAATCCTCGTCGGCGACGGCACCACCGAGCTATCATTGCTCACCAATGGTGGTGCCGCTGACGACGGCAAAACTTTTGTCCTTGATAGCACTATGCCGCTAGGGCTCAAGCTAGCCACTGCGGGTGGTGGTAGCGGTGATGTTGTAGGACCCGCAAGCGCGACAGATCATGCTGTGGCGCTATTTAACGGAACGACCGGTAAACTCGTCAAAGATGGTGGCGTAGGCACCGCTGGTCAAGTTTACACAAGCAACGGTCCTGGTGTGGCGCCAACCTTTCAGCCTGTTGGCGCGATCGATGCTGATCTCGCAGCGATAGCGGCGTTATCCGGTACGGGGATTGCTTGCAGAACGGCGGCAGATACTTGGGCTCTCCGTAATCTTGCAGCAGCAGACGCAAAGATTGTGATTACAAACCCGGCTGGCGTCGCGGGGAATCCGACTGTTGGTTTTGGAAGTGTCGCATCTACGGACCTTTCAAACAGTGCAAACATTGCACTCCGTAACAGCTCAAACTCTTGGAGTGTAGCGCAACTACCAAGCGCAGCCGGAACTATAGATCTTGGCTCTACCGCGCTTCCATTCAGAAATCTAATCTTTGGCGGCGCAGCAACAAACAACACTGTGCTTGCATCCGCGGCACTCACTGCGCAAAGAACGTGTACTTTCCCTAACGCCAACTCAAATCCTGTTGTGCCTTCGACAGCCGGTGCAAACCAATTCGCGAACGGTATCAGTAGCGGTGGCGTCATATCCTATGCTCAACCGGCATTTTCCAATTTGACGGGTAATGCCACCATTGCGCAAGGCGGCACCAATAACATCGCTTTAGGCGTGGTAGCTAACGGGATAATGGCTGGAGATGGCACCAAGGTCGTACAAGTAACGGGAAGTGCGCTTCAGTCGTTTAGAGTCAATGCCACAGGAAACGGAATAGAAGCATTCACCCCGTCAGGCAGTGGCTTCATAGACAACATGGTCAACGGCGGTCGCGTTACCGGCACAAGTGGCGCCCCAATTTCTGATACTACAAACGCAACTAGCATTTATTTCACGCCGTTCAAGGGCAATGCAATCGCTCTATATAATGGCACGACCTGGAATATTCTCACCTTCTCGGAGATCACGGTCCCGCTCACAGGCTTAGCGGCTGGCGTTTATGACGTATTCGCATACGACAACGCAGGCTCCGTCGCTGTCGAATTATTGGTATGGACAAACTCGACGACTAGGGCGACAGCTATCGTCAAACAAAATGGCGTTGACTGCAAGAGCGGTCAAACCTCCAGACGATTGATCGCGACCATCAGGCTTACCGCAACGGGCACCACGCAAGATACCGTCGGACAACGACTGATCGTCAACGTAAACAACCGCGTGGAGCGAATCTTGAGAGCCAGAGATACAACGAACGCTGCCATTTACACGACGGCCGTTTGGCAGGAGTATCTTGCTGGTTCCACACCGGGGGTCACTAGGGTAGAAACTGTAATTCCGCTGGCGAATGAATATAGTTGCTCCCTAAAATTCACTACTGGCTTTTTTGCCAACAACAACGCGTCAATAGCCTCTATATCAATTGGTGCCAATAGCAGCTCAGCACCGTCGGCTAGTTCATTTGTAGCCGCCTCTAGTATCAATACTTCAAACGATCAGATGGCAGTTACAACCTTCCTAGAAGAGAATCCAAGCGCAGTGGGAGCATGTGATTATCGTGCGCTTCACAGAGGAAACGGATCAGGCAGTATTACCTGGCTCGGCGACAACGGAACAGCCGAGCAATTCATGCAAATGTCGGGATACATCTGCGGGTAACTACTGAGAGGAAAAAACATGGCATTTCCAAAAACCGGACTGACAGGTCTCAAACTAAGAAAAGAAAATCCTATCACTAAGGAGTCTCTTTCTGGTGCGGCAAAGCGATTCATGCAGCACATTCCGCTTGGTCCTGTGAGCGGAAACTTCACTGACTCAACTACCTATCCTGGTGCTGGTGGTATCACCAAACCTGGGAGGCTTGTGAGAGCATGTATAGCTTTCAATCTTGCTCCCGCTGGCGGCACAAATACTATTGCGCTGAGGCGTGGCCCCAGTGCTGGTGCCACGATTCTAGCTGGTGCTAGCCAGAGTGTTACTGCCCTAGCAGCGGGAACTTTTGTTGAATTAGCTCTATCGGCTAATCCCAACGATCTGATTTTTGACGGCACTGTGCCGATCAACGCGGCTCTAGTAACCGGTACTCAAGGTACGCCTGGAAACAATGCAGAGCTGATTCTCGAATTCGAACTCGACGACTTCGTGGCGGCATAATGGGGTACGGGTATTCCACCGCCAGGGAACTGGCCAACAAGGTGTTGCTGAGCATGGGCATGAAAGACATGCTCAGCGATTCCGATTTCGCGAATACGACTGCAACCGATCAATACCAGAGACAGGCGATCATCTTTCTTGAGATGGTTCAAAAGCGCTTCGCATTGAATTGCAACAGTAGCCGATTTATGCAGCGGAAGTTCACGTTCACGACCAACGCAGTCGATACACAGTATGAGCCAGATCCGACCGATCAGCTATTTCCGATTGAAGGCTTCAAGCCCAATTCGTTCTTTAACGTCACCGCGAGTGGTGCCAACAATCAACGCCTTCACGTCGCAACCTGGAGTCAATGGCGTGAGGCTTACCCAAGACCTGACGATATGGCACGGGGCTTTCCGAGCTGGTTGATCCCAGTGCCGGAGGATGGCACCGACAAAGTAAAGGTCCTCTTGTTCCCTTATCCCAATGGTGTCTACACCATTGAAGGACAGGGTAGGCTGGAAGCGCCCGATCTCACAAGTGGCGCTCAAAAGTTGCTCTTTCCGAAGAAATATGAGCACCTTCTCTTTACGTATCTCAAGATCTTCTTGGAGCAATCGGTAAACGAAGGCAGGCATGCCGACTGGGGTCCAATGGCAGAACAAATCTTTCAAGAAGTGATTCGCGATGCACTCGGAGCCGCAGAAGAAACCGAACAAATCGACATCGGGATTCAGCTTTGGAGTAGGCATAGCGACGATTCCAGAAGAGATTACAACCCCGCGACAGACACGGTTCCTCCCTTTAATCCATAAACATGGCGAACGAAGTTCAACCAGCTCAAAGAAGTACGGTCGGTCAAAGCGCGCGAAACTTTGCTCCTCAATATGTTTCGCCCGATAGAGGATTGTTGCTGAATAGCGGACTTCTTGCACGCCCGTTAGATGCAGCCGCACAGCTTACGAATTTTCATTTCGATGGGATCAAATGGACACCGAGCGGCTACGGCTATGCGCTGCACAGAGCAACTGCATTTAACAGCGGTGGAGCGTTCAAAGAATTCGGGGTCCACTTTTTGAGCGATGGCAGTCCGCGCTTCTTGCAGCAAGTTGGGAACAAGGTCCAGCTTTATGATCCCTTGGACGATCCCGTGACCGCTGTTGAGAGTGACCTTTTTACGGCGACAACTGAAAGTTACCCGACCTTTCGCTCCTTCTCTCCCTCGTACCTGATCTACACCAATGGCGTGGACAATCCGCAAAAATGGGACGGTGCCGCTGCGTCGTTCTCGGCTGTAGCAGGGTTTCCGCTTACAATTGGCTCTGATGTTTATCAGAGACCGAAGTATTGTGAAGCGTTTCAAGGAAGAATGGTTTACGCGGGCTTTGCAGCACTGCCTTACCACGTCCTGATTTCCGAATTTGACGATCCTGAAGGTTTTGCCATTACGAGTAGTACCCCTGCAAGTGCTGGGGTGTATAAGATCCCTTCTCAGCTTGGTCCAATCGTTTCAATCAAATCAGCTTTTCTGACGACCACTTCGAATGAGGAAGTGCTTCTCGTCGGCTGCAAGAAAGGTGTCGCGCTGATCTCTGGATTGGACGCGACTTCCTTTCGCAGAGACATCATTACTCGAAAATTTGGGCTCGTGAATAATCGCTGCTGGATGCAGATCGATGATCAAATGTGGTTTCTTGCAACCGATGGGATTCGCCCGATAAGCTTGAATACCGGCATTTCAAATCTTTTGAATGCCACAGCTACTTACCCATTGCTTCAAGCAATAAATTCAAGAAATTTAGGGGCGTCAGATCAACCATTTGTTATCGACAACCCGACAAGACAAGAAGCGGTTTGGTACTTCCCGCGCGGTGCAGAGGTACGCAATCGCAGAGGACTGGTGATGAACTACGCGACCCTTCCTGAATTCGTGAGGTTTTCCGAGAAGGAATACGCGATTGAAAGTTCTTCACCATCTTCCTGGTATGGACCGGCTTGCGGTATCGAATACGAAGGGAAAATTCTCTGTGGCGGCTATAACGGATTACTGCAAAGGCATTACGTTGGCAAGCTTTTTAACGACAAAGCGCCCAGAATCCTTTACCGCAGTGCTGCTATACAGGCGCCAACCCCCGGACAACAAATGGCGACAAAAGATCAGGAGATCATCTGCGAGGGACCTGGGCAAAAATTCACTTTTACAATCTTCGCATATACGCGCCTGGGTGACGGCTCGATCAGTCGCCGCGCTGTCTATTCGAAAGTAATTTCCTCATCTTCTTCAGGACAAGCAATCCTCGGTGCTTGGGTCCTTGGACTTCATGCACTCGGCGGAGACAGGCATCACCGCTTCAATGTCTCAGGACCAGGACACGGAAATTATTTCGACTTTGAGATTTCCGGTGAAGACGAAACGGTCGAAGTGGGTTTGGTTGGCATTTTTGCTAATTTCATCGCTGGAGGACTGAAACAACCTTGAGCATCCCGAACCTTTCACCGCCATACCCAGATCTGCCGAACGGTTACATCGTTACGGAATCAGAGTGGAATGGGCAGTTCAATTCAATCTTTAACTATTGCAATGCAACGGTGAAACCAGCCATTGATGCGCTTCAAGCTGCGCCACCTCCGCAAGTGGGTGCGCAAGCATTCTTTAATGGAAGGCTGACGTTAGAGTCTGGAGTCCCAATCAGCTCCGCTGACCAGGCGAATAAATCAACCTTGTACCTCACACCCTCTGGCGGCAATCTTTTGGGATTGTTCGATACAGTTTCCCAGACTTGGAGCAACTATCCCTTTACCGAGCTGAGCATCGCAGTACCAGCAAGCACACGCCAACTATTTGACGTTTTTGCAAGACAGATCGGCAATGTCTGTTCGCTGGAGCTGGGCGGATACAAGACCATTACTGCGTCGAACAGCCCAACTGCTGGAACAAACAAAGTGATCAACGTTGCAAGCACCGCAGATGTGGTTGTTGGCGACGTTATTTCTATCGTGAGTGTAGGCGGTGCAGAAGAAGCACTTGTGACCGCCCTGGTGACTAACACAAGCATCACCGTAGATTGGCTTGAATTCAACCATACAACGCCGGTACTTGGTCTTGCAGTGCCAACTAACGCTCTTTCATTGCAAGATGGCGTCCCCGTAAAAGATTCAGATAAGAGCCGTCGCTATTGCGGTACCTTCTCCACTTTAGCTTCCGGTCAAACTTCCGACCTGCCAGGCGCCCGCCTTGTCGCCAACTACTACAATCGCGTACAACGCGACTTCAGAGCAACGCCCACTAACGCTAGCTGGGCAACGAGCTTGACCGGCGCATTTCCGCTGGGCGAGATTAAGACGCTGGGCGAATACAGATGTCTTTTCCTCAACCCGTCCTATGGCTACACGTCGCTCGCCGGAACGCACGGCAGAGGCTCCAATGGTCAAGTCAGCTTAGGAATGAAGCTAAATAGTCACTCTTACTCCGCAGTAGAGTTTTTTGGCGGAACCCTCGGTAATATGCCAGCCGATGAGGATGACACCTCATTTACGCATGGTTTTTCTTTCTCGCAGGCAAAGCAAGGGCGCATGATTCTTCAGCCTATGGGATCAAACCCCAGCACCACAAGAACGTATAACAATTGGGTCAGTTTCGGCGGCACAACTCACAGAATCGGTCACGTGACCGGCACAGTTTTGAATTAGAGGTTAAGATGCACAATTTCCCAACGCAATCAGTTGTCGCAGCTCACATGTTCAACCGTGCAGCTGTTCTGGGCTCCGCTGCTCCCGCTGACACTAGTCACGCGGCAGCACTTGCCAGATCGCATGGCGTTGTCGGAAAAGACGGCAAGGTTAACTTCGCAGTCGGCACCGGAGCAACCATCACGATTTACGTTTACATGAGAGTCGCTCAAAAGTGGCTTCTTCGCGATGGCACTATTACGGCAGTGGCAAATACCATCTACTCAGTAGATGCTCCAGTCGGCTGTCCTTTCTTTATCGTGGCAGATAGCGGAACTCCTACGGCATGGTTCTACGACGAAAAACACATCGGAGAAAACAATGCTTAAAGAGATCAAAACCGCGTCAGAAATTCTGGCGTTTATAGGCGAACTTTCAAAGATCGACGCCGACAAAGACGGTCGCCCTGACTTGAAAGAACATCAGGAAGCAATCGCAAAAGCGGCGCCGCATATAGCGGCACTTACTGGACATGTCCAGGGTGCTCAAAAAGAATTGGCAGCCATTCAGGCAATCATGGGCGAGAACTTCGAACTTCTCATGAAGGATGTTGAACTCGCGAAGGTGAAACTGAAACTAGCTTAGGAGTAGATCATGCGATTAAAGAAAATCCACCTTCCTCACATCGACATACCCGTAAGCTTAGTGCTCGCGGTAGTGTCAATGTTAGCCACGGCGGAATTGCTTCGCGAATTTTTCGCGAGGTAAGCCGTGAAGAAGGATACCCGGCTCAAAACTTACATAGCTTTACTGCTGACTGCAACGCTTATGGCGGCATACGCTGTCAACGCTTTCGGGCAAATATCTGGCACTTTTAAATTTGAGCCACACTGGTCTTTACTCGCAGTTTTCCTCCTGGTGGTGGGCGGGGGCGTCTTCGACCTTTCGGTCGAGACGCTCAGCCTGCTTCGCGGCTATCTGAAGAAGGGCGAACACTTGCTTGATGAGCTAGAAAAGAAAAACGATGACTGATTTCAACTGGAAAAAAGACGCGATTTATTGCGACCTGGTCGCGAAAGTCATCAGTTCCGAAGGTGGTTATGTCAACGACCCGGACGATCCTGGCGGCGCCACTAAATATGGTATCGCCTTCAACTACAACCAAGGCGCCCTGGCGAAGATCGGAATAACCTCTCCCGATCAAGTCAAAGATCTCACCCTGGACCAGGCGCGAGAGATCTATTACTGGAAATACTGGCAAGCCGCTGGCTGCGATAAGATCGCAGACAAGAAACTGGCGTACACGCACTTCGATACAGCAGTCAATTGTGGTATCGGGGCAGCTGCTCGTATGCTTATGCGCCTCAGTCAGAATCCAAAGAACTTCGAAGCTGGCGGCAAAAATGTCTCGCTTTGGCGCGAACTGTTTAGCCAGTATCAAAACCAGCGCATGGCATACTACATGCAATGCAAGGGCTGGAAGAAGTACGGTGAAGGCTGGACTAACCGTCTCAACCGAGTCACCAAACAAGGCTTAGCGATGGGCTAAGTCAGACAGAAGTCTTTGAAGACCGTGACGTTGATGTGATCCAGTTCGGTGAACATGCCTTCCGCTTGTAGCGCCTTCAGGAATGTAGGTTTCGACCAGGGTTTAACGCCTTCTCTTTGACAGAACGCACGGAAGTTCGCGTAAGCATTGCCGACCGAGAGCGACATTCCGTTTAGCTTCTTGACGGATTCCGCTTTCCAGTGCGCCACCTGGTTGACTTCCATTAGATACTCTTTGTTGCTCTTGAGTACGACTTGAGGCAGCATGGCAAGCCGCTTGAGAGAGGCAGCCTTAAAGCCAAGCATTGCAAGGTGTATGATTCGCCCGCCTTCTTCGTCGGCTAGGACCTGGTGGTAGTCCTCAATCCAATCAGCTTCCGGCATCTTATGCTTGAACGGCAATGACATCAGACGACGCTGTATCGCGTCCGACGGCGTGATACGCGCACGCTCGTTTCCGGTGAACCAGATCTTAGCGGTTCCTCGCAGATTCTGCTTGTTTTGATTCATCTGCTTTGTACGAATCCGGTCACCGCCTGTTAGCGACTTCAGAATCTGTTCATCAAGCTTCTGATTACCTTTCATTTCAGGAGCGATAACGATGCGCTTGCCCCTGGTGTCGTCGAGATCAGAGTCGGCGCCGGCGGATCTCTGATCGACTTCGCAAAGGGTTTGAGGATCTATCGAACCACAGTAAGACTCGCCCATGACTGCTTCCAGGGTTTGGTGAGTCAGTCCTTTACCCGTTCCTGCTGGTCCGTCCATGTACAGGTACTTCTGAAAGTAGGTGTCACCGGTAAAGCAATAGCCCATGTAAATGTGCCACCACTCAATTGCCTCCTGGTCTCCCCCAAAAGCGCGATAGATATGCTGCATCCATTTTGCGGGCAGCTCTGCTTCGTAGTGGCAAGGAGAGATTGCGGTAATCATATCCGCGGGATCAAAAGGCTGGAGGATGCCTGTGTCGAAGTTCAAAGTGCCGTCCTGACAATTGAATAAATGACTGCTTCGTTTTGTGTCGAAGTCCGAAGGCTCGACCTGCAATTCCGGCAAAGATTCGGCTGCGGCTTTTGCAGCTCTAACCCTGGACATATCTTGGCAGTCGATAGCCCATTTTTCTAATTCAGCACGAACTGTGAAATCCGCGCATGGCACCTCTTCCGCAAGGATTCGCTTACTGATCTCCTTGCAATACTCCTGCACTTGATTCCTATCGTCCGGCTCCCAGTGTTTTTCATTGTGGACGTAGAATTTCTTTTTCTTCGCGACGTATCGAATTTTATCGCCGTGATTAGCGAGCAGCCTGATCGCATTTGCTGCGTCTGTACAAGGCGCGAAGGGATACTTGCTCCAATCTCGTTTTTTCGGATTGGGTTTTACTTCGATGACCGCATTTGCATCAATTGACAAACTCGTAGGCACCGCATCCGGTACTATCGGAGCGCGATAAGCAGGGATCTCGTAGAGGGGTGTATTTTTGATTTTTTGAAGGAAGTCCTTACGAGTGCCACCAGCAGCAATGAAGTCCGACGTGTCCTTGTGTTGTTCAAATCCGATCAATTTGACTGGAAAACCCGCGGCTAGGAGCTGTTCAGCTAGTAGCTGCCCCTTTTTAAGTCCTGGTTGTTTCTTGTTACCTTTAGTCAGGTCGTTGTCGTAAACGACCACAATCCCTTTGGCGCCGCGTAAATCTTCGTTCCACCGATCTTGCCATTTGTCGGACACGCCACCTGGCGACATGGCTGTTAACTCAAAGAACTCAACAATGTTGTCGCAATCTTTCTCGCCCTCGGGGATAATAATCAGCCGCCCTTCGGAAGCGGCTTGACATGCCAAGTCCCAATTGTATGGGTCCATCTGAAGATCGCCCCATTTGCATTGGAGCTTTCCGTCTGGCTTGAATGAAAAACGCTTGAATTTCTTTGGCTTGAATCGCATCTTGAATGCGTAGACTTCACCGTTTTTGCGCTTATAGAGGTGCAGTTTCTCTACGACTGGCTCGGCTTTGTCCGCTTCCCAAGGAAATCTAAATGTGCCATATGGCGCTTCATAATATTCCTTCCAAACATTGTTGTTTGAATCGGGCTGATTCTCTTTCTTTGGAAATTTGACCCCTCTTGCGACCAGCCAGCCATAGACCTCTTGATACGTGCAGCCCGCATAGCAGTGTAGGACGATCTTCTTTTCGTTATCCTTGTTCTTTTCTCCAATCCCAATACCAAGGGATCTCGTCTCCATGTCCTTGTGGCAGGGGCAGAACGCCGTCCACTTGCTCCCCGTCCCCGACGGCTTCAGATCCGCCGCTCTCAGAACTTCGATTATCTCGTCCAGTAACAACTGTGTCATCATTTTGTTTCTGTGCCTGCCGTGGCTTGGGTGCTGCTTTTGCGAGGATGTAGATGCAGAGGCAATTGAGGCTTACCCCTTCCTGGTCCGCTAACTCTTCCAGAGCTTCACGAAGACCCGGCTCGGCGCGAACGGTTAGCGCTTGGGCTTTTGTTGTCCGTTTTCGGGTCATAGATTTTTTCTCCTGTGGCAATTCTGTAAGCGTCGTCAAACGACCTTGCTACACCGCATCGTGCACCTGCTTTCTGTAGCATCAATAGCCATTTCTCCTGGTGCGGTTTTACGTTGTCGAATTCTTTGCATTCGATGACGACAGGAATTGCAACGATCTTGCCGACCATCTCTTGGGTGACTACAACAGAAATTAAACCCCATAAGTCTGGCGAGCCAGGGATCTTGTCTGCCACTCCTAGCCCGAATGCCAGTCTACGCGGATTGCTGAGGATGACGCGATTGCCGGGAAGCGCCTTAGCATCACCCACCCAGCCAACACCAGAAGTATTCGAAAAAACCGAGGCACCCGCCGCTGATGCACCCAGCTTAGATTGGGTTTTAACCGAGTTTTCTGACATCTACCTCTGCCTCCTTTATCTTCTCTTTGCGTTCCAATGCAAGGGCTTCTTGCAGTGCTTCCTCGCCGTGACGAGCTTTGTAGCGATGCTCAGCGAAACGCTCCTTGTATCCCAGCTTTTTTGCGGCTTCTCTTAGCTCCCCAAGCGTCTTTGCGCGAGATAGTAAGAATTTTTTCAGCCAGGTTTCATCGAGTTTTAGATCCACGATTACCTGGTCGATTTCCTCCTTGGTCTTCGCGTTTCTTATTCGGGTAAAGTCTTCGGCTTTTAGCTGAACGTAACTGTTTTGCGCGCCTATGTGTATAAGTTCGCCATCAACATGCTCCACCTCTGCGCGTTCACGCTTTGACTTCTCCCTTTCCCAGCCACAATACGGACACTTATCCTTGCCTTCGAATACACGGAAGCATTCCTTGCATGTGGTACAAACAATGTCTTCATCGTCTGCAGTTGATCTCTTCCGTTTTGTCCTTCCTTCGAGCGACCATTCGCGCGCCATATCGGGAAGCCCGTGAATTACAGTGTTCATCACGTGATCAATGATGATTGCTTTGGTTTTTCCGTTCTCCCAATCCGTGCGCAGCGCTCTCCCGACTTGTTGTAGATAAAGCGCCAAGCTTTTTGTGGGCCTCAGCAAAATCGCCGTCTCGATCCGCGGTAAGTCAAACCCCTCGGAGATGAGATCCGCACTTGTGAGAACTTTGATTTTTCCTTCTCGGAATGCTTCCGTGTATTCGAAGGCAAGG
>DTSE01000484.1 GCA_012965515.1 Candidatus Melainabacteria bacterium
GAGAAATCAACGCTGATTACATTGGCGTTTGTTGTTTTGCTCAGCTTTTAACGAGGATCCAAGCGACCTCGACCTGCAGCCTACGACCCAACAACCCTGTCGAATCTAAACGCCCCCATGTGGGTGTTTGGCAGATATTTCGCTTTATTCAATTTTCAGGGTGCAAAACTCCGCCCGGACGGGCAAAGTTGGGAATCTAACCTAAGTATAGCAGCGCCTGCCGGCGATCCCCCAAAATAAAGGTTTCCATTAGCTTGGAGAACCTATTCTGGCGAGACTTTTGGCTGGCGAACCGCTAACTGCCACAGGCACCTATTTTCTGCATAAGCGTTATGCCCGCCCAGCCGTTAGACGTGTCTTGGTCGACAATCGCGAAGCCAGTGTTTTCTATGACGGGCAAAAGCCGTTCAAGTTTCTCCAAAAGTATTCCGGCGCAAATGACTCGACCGCCCGGCTTTAAAATCTTCGCGTAATCAGGCAACAGAGCCATGTTGTCTTCGCAAGTAAGATTGGAAAGAATTGTGTCGAACTTTCTATCGGCTACCAGTTCTAACTCACCAGTCAGCATCTCAATGCGCTTGTCGACGCCGTTTAAGGTGAAGTTGTAGCAAGAGTTCTCGACAGCAATTGCATCAATCTCGACTGCCGTAATGTTTGCTTTATCATTTAGCAATGCAACAGCGATTGCAAGAATCCCGCTTCCAGAGCCGACATCAACAACATCTCCAGGTTCTTCGAGGCGTTCAATCGCTCCCAGACAGTAACGAGTGGTGGCATGCAGTCCAGTTCCGAACGCCATACCGGGATCGATGAAAAGGTGCTTACGCTCAGGGCTTAGCTCGCCTTTCTTTTCCATCCACCATGACGGACAGATCTGAAGCTTTTCTCCAATCTCAAAAGGATGGAATCCCTCCTTCCACTTCGTCAACCAGTCTTGCTCTTCAAGAGCTACTATTTTCAAGGTTTGCAAGCATTCGCCAAGGTAGTACTCTTCGAAGCACGCGCGCAAGTTTTTCAGTTCGTTCTCAGAGAATTTTTCCTTCTCAAACGAAGCGACGATCTTTACGTTTCTCTCGTCGATTGGCTCAACCTGGCAGCCAGTGGCTCCGCATTGAATCATCAACCAACTGCAAATATCTTCGCGATCTGCTGAAGTTTCAAACTCTGCGGTTGCCCAAACTTTTTTCGGCTTGGTTTCTTTCGTCATTTTCGCTCCGAACGATTAATTACCCTGCAAATGCAAGGTTCAAATTTATCAAATCGGGCACCCGCTTTGCGCTAAGGCGGCGAAAGTGTCACTAGAACTTATTGATCCCAGTGATGTTCAGCTAACAACGGTCAAACCACTGACGGTCAGAACTTATTGATCATCTTGCGAACCTGCTGTTCCAGGTTTCCGGTGCCGCCATACTTCATAAGTTGCTTATTGAGCTGACGCTGGAGTTCAGCTTGAATCTTGCCTTGTATTCCACCTGGTGCCGGTTGTCCAGGCATGAGCGGATTTTGCTGTGCAAGCGGATTCGGTGACGTGAACAGATTGGTTAGCCCACCACCGGATTGCTGCGACTGGTAAACAGAACCTTGTGTCGCACCTTGTAAAAGCGGATGGCTGCTTGCATTCGGCGTCGGCAACACCGCAGAAGCCGGAGTTTGTTGAGGAGGCAAAAGACCATTTGGGCCTAGATTGCTGCCCGAACTATTGGCGCGGCCGCCTGAATTGTCGTTGTTTGAGTTGTAGTTGTTTGAACTATTGTAATTGTCGCCGGAATTGCTGTAATCGTTATAACCCTGATTGTTGCCTGGATTACCGTTGTTATTCTTTCGGTTGTTCTTTGCAGTTTTGCCCGCATTCTTATCGTCAATGAGATTCATCGCGCGTGCGTCCTGTGCACGCATGTCGCCTG
>DTSE01000485.1 GCA_012965515.1 Candidatus Melainabacteria bacterium
GGTGGAACACAATTCACCGGGGAGAAGATGCGCAAAGTCGAGAACTTTGATTTTGGAGAGCGTTGTCGTCAAATTTTGATTCCGATAGAAAGCAGACCTGCGTCGCAAGTGCCGATATTATCCCATTTAATCTGAATTTCCACATCTCAACGAGACTTCTTCGGGTTCACTAGTGTACGGTCGACTTCATGCGTCGAACGTTTTTTACAGCGTCGACGCCACGCGTAGAACGCTTGTCGGAAAGGTCGACGATGAGGCCGCCTCTGCACTGGAATCCAGCTGTCAACCAGAGATAGTGGTACAGTTTGCTGTAGTCATACCGAGACTTAAAACATAAGCTATAGTTAGTAGTAGTCTGGCTCAGAAGAGACTAGCTTTGTCCAAGCCCAACTTACTAATTGCTTCAACCATCTTCGTACTCGTTTTCGGGACGGGCTCGGCTATGAGCGCCGATACCGAGCCGCCGCCTAATTCTGGCAACCCGCATGATGCCCTACTCTTAATCGAAGAAGGCGACCGGCAGTTTCACGCAGACAATTTGAGTGAAGCGATTACCAATTACAGGAAGGCAGTTCATTCAGCACCACTGAATGCCACAGCGCATGAACGCCTTGCTCGTGCACTCAGTCTCAATGACAATTTGACTGAAGCAGAGCAAGAGGCAAAACAAGCGGTAACACTAGACGGCAAGAATTCGCTGGCTCACACCTGGTACGGCTGGATATTAGGGCGGCAAGGGAAATACAAGGCAGCTCTAGCAGAGGAAACGATAGCCGTCGATCTAGACGAAAACAACGCTTTCGCCTATCAAACCATGGGTTTGATTCTTACCAGCACCGGCGACTACAGCCAGGCTATCAAAGCTTACGAACGAGCCATAAAGCACGACCCATACGACCTTGGTTCTTACTTGAATATGGCAGCCGCTATGGGTCGCAAAGGAGACTATGCTGGCGCGGCAAGCGTCTATCGCAAAGCAATCAGCTTGAATAAGCGGTCTGCTTTAGCGCACCTTGGTCTGGGGTCGGCACTTGGTAAAATTGGCGACCGCGACGGACAGGTGAGAGAGCTGCAAACCGCTGTGGCGCTGTCGCCAAAGAGCGCCAATGCACACGGTCGTCTTGGATTTGCTTATTCACAGAAGAAAGATTTTCGTGGCGCAATGCGCGAGGGGATTGTCGCGTCAGTGCTTAGATTGGAAAACTCCTGGAGCACTTTTATGCGCGCGATGATAACAACATGGGCGGCAGTGTTTCTTGTGTTTGGAGCGGTGTTCGCATTTGTATTCTTCGGTTCTCGCTTTAAAGCGCAGCCCGGAGAGGAAGTTCTCAAGTCTTATTTTCTGGTCTTTCACAAAGAGAGACCAGGTCGGTTTGTAATCACTTCGAGAAGACTAGTCTATGTCCCAGAAGCTGTTTCCCAGTGGTTTGGGTCCACCCGCCTTAGTATCGAAAGAGAACAAGTAGAAAAGGTTGTCGCGACGAGCAGCGTTAGCGGCGGTGCGATCAGCATTGCCACTAAGGACGGTGCCACGCATAAGTTCTCGATGCCAAACTTAGTCCTGGACCCTTTATCTAGAAAACTGGATTCTCTAGACCTAGGTACTTCAACAGATCTCGTTTCTGCCTAAATGAAGCCTCACAAAAGCGTATCACAAGAGCGCCGAGTCAAGTCTGACTAAGCTCCAGGCGGAGGTTCGTTGCTGCCGCCACCATCAGTGGGGCTAGGGCTTCCACCACCCAAGATAGTCCTGCGCAGTTCAATGAGCTGCTCTCCCACTGCCGATCTAGGATTGATAGCAATTCCGCGATTGCATGTTTGAACAGCTTTGGCATTTTCACCACGAGTACTCTGGCAATTGGCCAAATGCAAGTACAGCATCTGATTGCCGGGATTTTTCGCTATGGCATCCTCGATGACTTTGGCAGCCTTATCTTGCTGCCCAGAGCCCATCAGCATATCGATGTAAGTGACAGTATCTTGGGGTCCCAACCCTCCGAGCGGGTAGAGTACATCAAACTGTCCTGCGGCTTCACCCAGTTGATCTGCTTGTTTGTATGCATACGCCAAATAGCGCCTGGCCCTAGCATCTTTAGGATTGACTTTAACCGCTTGCTCAAGCGTTGGAACAGCCGTCAGGGAGTCGCCTCGCTTGTAAGCGTTGAATCCGTCATTCATGAGTGTATCGAAAGACTTGGACGCCAACGATGCAAGATAAGCATCACTTGGACCTTCTCTCTGGACACCCGTAGAACGAACGCGAGTTATCTTTGCAAAGGCGACTTTGGCCTTATCCAGAGCTACTTTTGCGTCAGTTTGCGACGGGTCTAAAGATACGACTTTAGAAAGATCTTCCTGGGCGCTTGCAAACTTCTCCTGTTGCAGATAGAGCATGCCGCGCTCTTTGTACGCAATTACGTTTTTTGGATCGAGTTTGATGGCTTCACCGAAGTCTTCAGCAGCTCGCATCTTATTGCCAAACTTAACGCTCAACAATCCATGCTTGACGATTGCATTGACATCACCCTTGTCCATTTCCATGGCTTTTTCGGTGGTCATGATGCCCTCTCCGACCTTGCCGGTTGCAGCAAGCGCATCTGCCAATGCAAGAATGATGTCTGCATTTCTAGGGAATTTCTCTTGTGCTTCCTTCAAATCTTCGAGTGCTTTCGGAGCTTGCTTGGTAGCGATTTGAAGCTGCGAATTGATGATATACAGTTTCGCAGTTTGCTGTGCTCCCATCAACTGCTTAGCCTTTGCAATGTCTTTGGCAGCCAGATCTAACTTGCGATCTTTGATATAAGCTTGAGCGCGATCAAGCAATATTGACGAATCCTTCGAGCTGAACTTAATAGCTTTCTCAAAATCTGCATACGCATCCGCGTTCTTCTTCTGGGTCAAGCGAAGATTCGCTCTGGCAGCGTAAGCCGGTCCACTCTTCGGATTCTTCGCTATGACTGCATCGATATCCTTTTGGGCGTTGCCAAAATCACGCATTCCTGTATAAGCGCGAGCACGAAGTATCAATACATCTTTGTTTCCAGCACTTGTAGCGAGAGCCTTGCCGGACTCAATTATGGCTCGTTCATACAGTCTTTTCTCATTGGAAACAGCGATTTTGCCGATCATTGCAGCGATGTAGTTTGGCTTCCTATCCAAGCATCGGTTGTACATATCAGCGGCCTTCTGCAAATCGCCGACACGCAAGTAGGCATTAGCCAAACTGAGCAGTTGATCGAATCGTTGAGATTGTTCTCCCTCCTGCTGCAAGAGTTTCTCGTAGTCTGCTACAGATTGAGAATAGTTACCTAGCTTGTAACTGACGGCGGCTCTGCGTTCGAGCGCATCTCTCATACCTGGGTTCAGTTTGAGAGCCGTATCGTACTCGTTGAATGCGTCGTTGTATTTCTCCGTGAGATACAGCGCACTTCCTTTCAAGAAGTGAGCTTCAGCCGACAAAGGATACAGCGCCAAGGCGATGCCAAGCGAGTTCAGTGCACCATTGTAGTCTTTCTTAGCTAATGCCTGTCGTGCGCTAATCGTCTCCGCACGCACAGTCATGACTGCTGCAAGCGTTCCAAGAATGGCAACTGCTGCAAGAATGAGAAGAGCACGTTTCTGAGGCAAATAGTTCTTCACAGCCGGAAGCGTATGAGCCATTTTTTGCATGACCTTAAGCTTCTCGCGCGCGATTTCTCGCTCTGGTGAAGGCTCTTCAAGTGGAGCAAGTCGAGCCACTGCAGGTGATGGCGTTCGAGTTCGCGAGCCGTCTTTCTTCCCTGGTGTCGCGGATGGTGGCGCGTCGCCCAGATCAGGAAGTTTCGCCAGCACATCCTTTAGACTGTCAGTGCTCAACGAATCAAGATCACTCTCGTCAACTTGCTCTTCTAGTTTCTTCAAAGCCGCAATAATTGCCGCTTTCTTCTCAGGAGATTCTTGTTTGACAGAATCACGAATTTCGTCTTTAGGCGACTTCGAAACGTCACTGCCTGTTTCACTCTTAGCAAGCGGCTCTGGCAGTTTTAGAATTTGTAAGGCTGCGGTTTCAGCTTGATCTGCAGGGTCTTTCTTTTCCGCTCTTTCAGGTTTCTCTGTTTTCTCCGGTTTCTCAGACTTCTCTGGCTTTTCAGCAGTTTTTGACTCTGCACCCTCCGCTCGTTTCTTTACGAAATCGCTAAGCTTGACTCTTTCAGGTTTGTAGAACTTATCTACGCCACCAAGCTTGTCGCCCTCAGCAGCCTCGGTCGTTGCAGCATCTGGTTTTGGAACAACATCTGTCTTTAAGAAATCCGGGACACTAGGCTCTGTGCTTGACTCATCAACTGTCGCTTCAACTGAACTTTCAACTGAACTCTCAATACTATTTTCCGCAACGCTGGCACTCACTTCTGCCTCAGCTTCTGCCAGGGGAGTTGCAACAATATCAGAAGAAAGCAATCCAGCAGCTTTAGCATCTTTGGTGTTGGACTCATTGGCTGCTATGCCACCATCGTCAGCAGTATCAGCCGCCACTTCAGCTTCTTCGGACTGAATCGGCTTTTCCGCTTCCAATTCAACTTTGGCTTCTGATGTTTCTTCTAAATCATCGGAAGATCTGTCCGGCGCTTTTGATGCCTCCTTGGGCTTAATAACTTTGAGAACGCCGGTCAAGGGAGTGTCGTCGGTCGGTTCCATAGCGGCAAGACCAGAACGTGATGTCTTAGCGTCCTGGGGCTGGATGGCAGGCTTCTTGACTGGTTCATCAACCGGCGCTTTCAACTGTTCGGGCTCATCACCATCCTCAGCCAGCAAGGCTGCAAGTTCTTCTTCCGGCGTGCGGGAAAGCCTTGAGGTTGTTCCAGTCTTTTCCATGACTGGAGCCTCTTTCCTCTGTTCCTTCGGCTCATCAAGCTTCGACTTATCCTTTGCTTCTTCTTGAACGGGCTCGGTAACAGGCGGCTTTTTCTCTTCGCTGGTTTTGGGTCCACCAATGCGCTGAGCCTTTATCTCTTTCTTCGAAGATTCGATACGCCCAGGTTTGACCGATGATGCGGTTGTCTCTTTAACTGCTGTCTCGCTTTTATCGGTTTTCTCTTTTTCTGCGCGTTCTTTCTCTTGCTGCTCTTTTTCTTGGCGTTCTCTTTCTAAGCGCTCTTGTTCTTCGCGCTCCCTGGCTTCCTCTTCTTCAGCTTCTCTTCTGGCCTCTTCTTGCCTCGCCTTCAGCTTTGCTGCAGCCTCTTTCTGCAGGCGCTCACGTTCTGCGATCTCGCGCTCAGCTTCTTCACGTTCAGCGGCTTCCTTCTCAGCTTTGACTCTAGCAGCAGCAGCGATTCTCTCCTCTTCCTCGCGTTCCGCGCGATCAAGGGCTTCTCGTTCTTCGCGTTCTTTGGCTTCTTTCTGCTCCCGTTCCTTAGCCTCCTGCTCCGCCCGCTTGAGCAGCCTCGCTTCTAGCGCAGCGCGCTCTCTAGCCTCTTCTTCTTCCTGTTCACGTTGGAGTCGTTCTCTTGCTTCTCGGTCCGCACGTTCTTTGGAATCGATTGAAGTGCGTTCTTTATCTTGTCTAGCTTGCGCTTGCTTAGCTTCTTTATCTCTGGCCTCTTCTGCAGCTCTAGCCTTAAGTGCAGCTTCTCGCTCAGCGGCTTCACGAGCAGCCAACTCACGCTCTGCCTTTTCCCTCTGCGCTGCGGCACGTACGGCTTCCTCTCTCTCCGCCGCAGCCTGCTTCGCTCGTTTGGCGGCTGCTTCCCGCTCATCAGTTTCTTTGGTCGAAGGTGCCGCTTGTTGTTGTGGAACTTCTTTGCTGGCTCGTTCAGCGCGCACGCGCTCAATTCGTTCGACACCGCTCTTGGGCGGCTCAGTGAGAGCCTTTAGCTTGGTGTTGCTCACCTTGCTCATATCGACTGTCTTGTTGATGACTGCGTCGAGTTCGTCTTCTTCCTCACTGGCAGTCAAACCCCAGCCCATGGACAGCTCGTCCATGAGGTTTTCGTCGTCTGAGTAGATAAAACCTGCCGGAGGTAATTTCCCAGGATTTTGCTTTGAGGACGAGCCACCCTTGGCGGAGCCGGAACCGCTGGAAGGATTTTTCTGTTCGCCCGAGTCTGTTTTGGGATTTCCCATCTGATTCTGACTAAGACTCCCAAAGGATGGTCATGTTGGTTTCATTCCGCGCGCCACGAGCGCACAGAGACTTTTTGAACAGCGCGAGCTGAGCCAAAGAGCACCCGCTGTTGCACTATTCACTTTCCCCGATATATAAGACCTCTAACATTACTAAAGCTATAGAGTAAAGAGCTGTTCGCATTTTTCGATTTAAGAGCTTGAGGCTCGAACCGGACGTCTTATCAGCCACTTCGGATCGCCGAGCCAGGGAATTAGGAACTTCCCTTTCGAAAGGGAAATCGCAACAAAATCAATCCAAAACACATCGGTCGTTTGATACTACCTATAGTGTCACACAAATCATCAAGCAAACTGCTTCGTAGCTTATGTGAAGCGACTCTCCGTAGAGTTGCTCAATTGATGCTAACAACACCTTTATTTGCATCAATTGATGTTGGTGCTTTTGCTGTTCCCGGTTTCTCCTTGCAAATTCTTCTGACCACCGCACAATGGAGGGAATATTTTTTGTAAACGCCAAACAAGTCTTGATGTAAGCATTTGCACGTAGTGCGTTTGTGGCGTTCAGAATCTGTGTTTCTAATATGAAATTGTTATAATTTGTCACATAATATTAAAAGTACAACACAAGTGGCGCATACACCTATTAATAAAGTTAGTAAAAAATTTCTCCAATTAAAGGAATCAAACATTTTCAAATTCACTAAAATTATTGAAATTATGGCAGTAATAAATACTGTTGTTAATTGTTGAAAAAGAACAAGAAGTATATAAATTTACATTTCGATAAATTCTCCATTATAGTGTTGTTGCCTAAGATCACTAATGATTTCCTCCTCAAAATTCCACGCAAGCAATAATATTTTGTCATCTTCAACCATTTCTCTTAATCCTTGCTCAAATGAAATGATTGGAATCATCGAGCCTCGTGTCAGCAATCCATGCTTTAACG
>DTSE01000486.1 GCA_012965515.1 Candidatus Melainabacteria bacterium
ATTCCTGCGACTGCATACAAACGCAAGCATTCCGCCTGGGTTTCCATAATCTTTTCGAAGTGAGGGTGATCCCAATCGCCATTGGTTGAATATTGGTACACGCCGCCGAACACGGGATCGAGCAGCTTGTGGTGCGCATCGAGCGTCTTCCTGACTCTTTCGAGCGCATTTTTGTCACCAGCTTTCGCCAACTGCAAGGAATACTCAACGCTGTTCCAATCGAGAAACTTATGACCGCCGATGCCCCAACCGCCGTATTCTGCGTCGTATCCATCAACATGTTTGAAGTTCAAATCCTTGCGTTGCTCTGCCGTCAATATATTATTGGCGGTATAGCTGATCTTGTCGTCGACTGCCTCTGGTTCTGGCTTATCGGGATTGGCGGCGAGCTGTTTCACGAGTTTTTTGAACTCGTCGCTGTCCATGTACCCGGAACGCTTCGCCAGTTCCTTCCCTTCCGCATTGAAGATAATCGTCGCCGGCCAGCCGTACTTTTCATACTTATTGGATAAGTCTGGGCGGGAGTCCTGGTCGACTTTGACTGCAATAATGTTCTTGTCCATCAGCTTGGCGACGGACGGATCGGCGTATGTTTTCTCATCCATAACATGACACCAATGACACCAAACAGCTTCCAAATCCAGCAAGACAAGCTTGTTTTCTTTCTTGGCGCGAGCGAACACATCGTCGCTCCAGTCATTCCAATGGACTTTGGAAGCGCCGTGAGAAGCGTTTTCCGCGCTATTCTTTGCGGGTTTAGTTGTAGCGAGCGCAACTGAGGTAGACGATGACTTTGAAGTTGACGAGGGCTTTGCAGCCAAACTCTGCTGATGAGAGGCTGAAGCACAAAGGGAAATCACAGAGATGCTGAGCGCGCAAAGGAAGGTTTTGGATCGGTTTGTCATGATTTTCAAGCTCATATCTGGGCACGGATCATAACACCATGGCTACGTAAGACGCCTGTTAGGCAACCGTGAGCTGACGAGTCAAGCGTTATATCCGAGGGGGGATAGTAATTGGCTATCACCGACAGAGATGCTCATTACGGCGTCCATTAAAAAGGCAATTTTCCATTTTGGACCCGTGACAAACTATTTTGGAACACTCGAAACGGAAAACCTGTGGGGCGATGAACGTCAAAGTTTGTAGGAAAATACGCTGCAAAAATGCACGCAGCCTGGCAAATTGCTGCACCCAGCAGCCTTAGAAGAGTTCCATGTCAAAACAGCAAGTGCCATCATACCCGGTACTGCATCGCTAGTTTCCGCACAGAGTCAGGGATTTCTAGGTCCACCCTTCTTGACATCCAGGCATATTTACTACTAGACTGGTACGTAAGCATGCAAATCAGCTCAACAGTGTATGTTTCGGGCTTTGCGGATTTGATGCTTAAGGTGATAACAATGAAGAATCTTGAGCTAATTGCATTTGTTCTTTTGCTCATCGGTGGTATCAACTGGGGCTTAGTAGGGATGTTCAACTACAACGTAGTAACAGCGCTATTGGGCGACGGCACCACAATGACTAAAGTCGTTTACGGTATGGTCGGACTGGGCGGCCTCTACGAAGCATTTAAATTCTTCCGTAGCAAGTGCTCAGCTTCCTCCGAAAGCTAGACATCGGAATCAACAGGTAACTAAAAACTAGAAACGGTGCTGTTTGAGCACACTTTGGAAACGCGAAGCCTCCACGCGTTTGCAAAGGACTGCGCATCTGAATTGCAGATGCGAGCGACCAATTGTGTGCACGAGAGCCAACTTTGGTGTCTTGACTGACGGTCAAGATTTTCATTCCTGCCGCCAATTTCTAGGCGACGGATCACCTTTGCACGGGCGTTTTCATCCAGGTGAAAACGCTCGTCGTTTTGGCTGGAAACACAGTGATGACAAGTCAAA
>DTSE01000487.1 GCA_012965515.1 Candidatus Melainabacteria bacterium
TCGTAAGTTTTCAAAAATAAGCTGCTCGGACTTTCTTGCCGCAGCAGCAATAACATGCAACGTGTTTTTCTTTGAAAGCGTCTATGCACAATCAAACGACACGACCGGACTTCAGGCTCTTCCCAATCCAACAGAAGCGCCGCCTGTTCCGATTGAGTCGATGTTTCCAAATCCAACTTCAACCGTTCGCGTTCCATTGCAAGGACGTGCGCAGTTTGATGGTCCGATTGAAACACCACGCATGGCTCTGCCTGGTCACGCAAGCATGGCACCACCAAAAACATATCGAGGATGGCTGGAGCAAACACATCCGCAATTCAGTTTGCAAACAAGCGCAATGGAATCGGAACGGCTTGTTGTGATTTCCGACAAGTACGATCAGGCAGAACGCACACTGGAAAACCTGGGCGTGCCTTACAAAATCATGAACAAGAAAGCCTTTGATTCTTACGATTTGAGTGCAGCGCAAGTTGTGATTATCGATTGCGGACCAAATAATCTTTCATGGAATGGCGGAATAAAAATTCGAGATTTTGTGATTCGTGGCGGCTATCTGCTCACTACCGATTGGATGATCGATCGTTTGAATCAACACGTGTTTCCTGGCTTCATAGCTTGGAATGGTGTGACTAATCGACAAAGAATGTACGAAGCTTCATTGGTTGGAAAACATCCGGCACTGTTTCGACATGCCGTCACCAATGGTGCGTGGAAGATGGACATTCATTGCCATCTCATTCGAATCTTCAACAAAGAAAAAGTTCGCGTGCTAGCTGTTAGCGACACTCTCGCGCAAGAAGATCCAGATAAACTCGGAGCGCTTGCCGTTGTGTTTCCATTCGGTCGCGGATACGTCATGCACATGATGGCACACTTCGACCGAGGACAAGGAGTCAAAGTCAACGAATTGCCGGATGCTGCACCCGCTATCGGAATCAGCTTGCGACAAGCGCTGGCAATCAACTATGTGGTGGCCGGGTTGTCTGGAACCAAACTGTAGGACTTTCTTTCAAGACGATCTATACGAGCAGGTTATCTCAACATATAATGCTCAAAGAGGTCTTGGTGTGCCGCACAAAATCAAAGCATTAATAGCCTTCTTGCTGCTGCTGTTGTTGCCGGCAGATAGTCTTGCGAAAGAGAGCAAGCCACCGCCATTCAAACTTGGCGATTCGATAGAAAAAAATCGCGTTGTAGAATTTCCCAAGGAACGATTCATCGGAGACTCCGAACCTCCAGACTACCAGCCCAAGCCGTTAGTTGAGGTTCCCGGGTTGAGTGCTGAAGAACAAGCTCTGCAATCGAAGTGGAAGGAAAAAATTTCTGAGGAACTTCGCGAGCTTGTACTCAAATACTGGAAGACTTTTGGGCGTGCTTCCCGCGCTTCTTGCCGGATCTCGTTCACAGTGGGCAGAGACAAGGCAATATCTGCTATTCAAACGATTGGAGACTCCATAGTGCTTAACGCAATATCTCGTGCTTGCGTTACACGCTATAAGGAGAATGAACTGTTGAACTTTCCAAAAGAGTTCACAGTAGACAGGGTTGACTTCAGTTTTGACGTGCCAGGAGTGAGGCGGCAAGTTCAAATTGGAGATTTCGATTCAACAAAGTGCTACAAATGACTAGTTCTTAGAGGAATTGAGATGGCAACCAATCTAAAAAGGACCATGCTTCTGTTAATCCTTTTATTGCAGATACAGAATTCTCCTGCGCTTGCAAGTGAGGTGATTCCGGCGGGGGAAACCACTGCACAAAAGCAGCAGTCAACCAAGCCTGACGCCGCAACGTGGAATGCTTGGCACAAAGCGCTTGCTGAGGAATTATTTGCACGCATGAAGAAAGTACGGAGAGACTCAGGCAACGAAACTTTGCAGTTCAGTTGCAAGATTTTCTGGCGGGTTAGCAGCGCTGGTGATGTCATTCTGAATGGCGTTGAAGGTACTAAATCCCTACTCGCACAAAAGATTGTGAAAGACGGGATTGCTTCCATGAAAGGTTGTGCTCTACTTAAATTTCCCGAGGGTTCAGCAAGAGACCATATCGATAAGGTCTCTACATATCACTTCGCGTCGAGCAAACTCCGTATCGGAGACTTCGATAGCACACTCTACCAACCGCCTCACAAGAGAAAGCAACCAAAATGAAGCGAATGGTTCTATTCCAAGTTTCAATCCTAACGACTTTGCTAATCACTTCGGCGCGAGCGAGTGAAAACAACAGCATATTGCAAACAGGTTCGCCTGAAACGCCGACACTTCAGAAACAACCTGATGCGGCAACCTGGAAAGCCTGGCACAAAGTGCTTGCTGATGAACTGTTTCATCGGATCAAAGATATTTTAGTGAATATTGGTCCACCTGAAACCGACCGAGAGTTCTACTGCAAAGTGCACTGGCGAATAAATCCCGACGGAAGAGTTATTCTTCTCAAAATCGACGGACCTCAATCTCACCTCTTTCGAGATGTAGTCAGGGCAGCAGTTGACTCAATGAAAACGAGCACGAATCTCAAATTTCCGGAAGGATCAACCAAACCATACGTTCAAAAAATCTCGGAAGTGAAATTTTGGTGGAATCCGAGCACAGGGGCCTACGACCTGTTTGAACCCGAGAACAAAGCAGAGCGAACGAATGAATGAGCGGGTCACACTAGCTATTTTTCTTTCTGCACTTGTCGTCATGCAATGCAGTCCAGTTGCTGCTGAAACCGACAGCAAAGCAGATCTTTTCGCTCCGGCGCAACCAGCATGGACGTCGAAGATTCCCAAAGGTAGATATCCGTGCATTTGCGATCCTCCAATGCTCGACAAGGCCCAGCAAGTAAAGCTGTATAAGTCTGGGGAATCTGTAACTGAGGTTGTGATTCCATCGACTGAAGAAACAATTTCAATGATGGACTCTCTATCTTCAAAGCTGAAACAAACTATAACGGGGCAGCCATATCCTGACGATCTTTGCTGCGAAATTCAGTTTAGGATGACCCAAGAACGCCAACTGTTGGGATTCGTGACGAGGGGGCTAACAGCAGACAAAGCTTTTAACGCGGCCGTGTTTCAAGCCATTTATTTAAGCTGCGATCACAAACAGCCGATGAGTGATGAGTTACCGAAAAAACAAATCGAATATCGATTCTTCTTCACTCCAAAGAACGTATTTTTAAAAGACCCGTATCCGAACAAAGTGGGTGAAAGAAAGATGCTGGGACCTCTGCGCATTCGCGAGCGTCGGGAACCACCGCCTGCGATCGAAGACGTTCAAAAAAATGAGCGATCAAAGCCCAAGAGGTACAACGACATCCAGAAGTTTCTCGATGGCACTTCAAGACGCTTGGACGGCTACGATGCAGTAGATCCCTAAACACGTCAGGACTCTGAAACTTCTTGCGTTGGAAGCGGCAAAGCCACTGAAGCGCTACCTGCAGACGGAAGTGGTCTGCGCGGAACGCGTGACGGGTCGTTTCGAGAATTCGGATCTGTGCCCGACCCAGGATGCCCGGAGCCAGCAAACTCATCCCAAAATGCATCGGAATCAATATCTCTAAGGTGTGTAGCGTTGGCTAACTGACTTGCCATTCGAAGCGCCTTGTTGCAATTCCTTAGCGCATTATCCATGTCCTTTCGCTCAAGCAACCTGGCAAACGAAACCGCCTTTACATGCCATTCAGACGCCAACTCAAACCAGCGATCGAATTCCTCGTCGCCAGTGTTCAACAGTAGTCTTAGCTCTTGATCCCAACTCATAGATCCATTCTATTACAGATCGTTTTTGTCCTCGGGAAGCGGCATTGCCACCTCACCAGCACCCGAGGAAGGTAGTGGCTTCTTTGGCACACGCGACGGATCATAGGGGCGCCACGGCGGATTTCCTGGGTAGTCAATGCCTGGATCTGGATCATCTCCCCTATCCACATCATCATTTGAAATATCCTTAGGCTCAGGAGGTGCTTTTTTCTGCAAATAAGCAGCCTCTGCTTCATACTGCCGCGCGCGCGCAAGTGCTTGCTGTGCGAGGTCTTCGTTGTTTTGCTGACGGGCCATTTGTGCTCGGTTCCGCCACGTGGACGCACGCTCCTGAGCAACCTTCAATTTTTCCCGAATGTCTTCCTGTTCTTTGACGTTCGGTTCATCGATTTGCGAAGACTTTGAATCCCATCGTCTTCTAAACCACTCAATGAGTCTACTTAACCACGTCATGATGATCTTCCAACAGATCCGCCCTGTTAAACGGCGCGTTTTCATCTGTTAGCCAGCGAGAATAAACGATGGCAGACGCGACAGCCAAAGCCATGTGACATATGATTGGTCCAACGAATATAGCACTACTGGCGGTGCTCAATCCAAAGAAAATCAAATCAAGGACAGCAAGCGGAATAAAAATCTTGTCGTCAGTCGCGTGCCAACTTTTCTTCATCGCTTCGATCGGTCCGCAGTTTTGATCAACAATGAAATACGGCGTCAGCTGCCACTTTAGGAAAAGCAGTGCGGCTGGAATAACAAGCCACCCTGTCAAACCAATTGCAATAGTCGATAAAGAAAGTGCAATCAGAGAAGCAAGCATTTGACCAGGCGAGCAGAGAACATCGCTCATCTTTGTTGGAATGCTTCGCGTGATTTTGAGTGCGACTTTTGCCCAACCGGCCCAAAAACCGCCGATAGTCAGAACACCAACCAGCAATCCTACCAACGCAAACGGTCCGCCCTTCGGAAAGCCCAACATGAACTTGTCGATTCCCCAACCGGCAGCAGAGAGAATGCAGGTCAGCAGCACGGGACCGCCCAAGGTCAAAAACCAGCCAATGAAGAGCGGAAAAAACTGTTTGACTGTTAGAACCCAGGAATCCTTCAAAGTTTCGAGGGCGTAAAACGAGTTTTCCTTGACGTTGGTAATTTCGAATCCCATATCGGGCTCCTGGATTTTAGAACTGATGGCTCAACTATACCCAACCTAAGTAAGCGGACGTTATCAAGCACCAAATGATTTAGCCTTTTGCCCACAGTAGCGCCCTGTTGCAAAACTCTGTTTAATCATGATCAGGTTAAAACACGCTACGCTAACGCGGTATGGCTGAGGATAGCCGGGCTCAACATGCCCGCAGTCGGTTAATGGACGGATTAATGATGAACAGAAAAGGTGCAAGCTCCAGGGCAAAAGTAGTCACGGCGGCTCTTTTGAGTCTTTTTGCAATTCCAACGGTGCAATTCTCGAGTACTGCAAACGCAGCAGAATTCACAATTCCCTCCCAGATGATCGACACAGTCAGCAAGGAAATCCTCGCAAAGTTCACTTATTCGGAGGACGGCGATTTCACCAAAGCCTCTGGTTTGCCGACTTATGAATGGATGCCCGCTGGAAAAGAACCGGAAGCAATCATCATCGGTATTCATGGACTGACTCTTCACGGTCGTCGCTACAGAGTTCTTGCCCGTACCATGGCTGTCAGCGGCATCGGTTTCATCGCCATGGACATGCGCGGGTTTGGACGCTGCCACTACGACAAAGACAATACTTTCAGCCCACCTGGCGATGACCACCACAAAGTCGCACACAATAAGAGCAACGAAGACATTGTCAAAATCGTTCAAGCGGCGCGCACCAAGTATCCCGGCAAGCCGATAATCTTGCTGGGCGAAAGCCTCGGCTGCACGTTCTGCGTCAAAATCGCCGGCGAGCATAGCGACCTGGTAGACGGACTGGTACTCTCGGCGCCTGCTATCAAAGTAAATCCGAAGATGTACCTTTCGCCCAGCGACATCACGGCCGGCCTCGCCTCCTTGGTCACCAGAAACCACAAAGTCAAATTGCACGGATTCCTAACAAAGCTAGTGTGCCCGCGCAAAGAAGTGGTGGACGAACTACTTAGTGACCCGCTCATGGTCACGGAACTTGGGCTCAAGGATTTGCTTGCTACTGACGAATTTGTCGACAAGACCTCAAAGCTTGGCAAACTGCTCTCACCACACTTGCCACTATTGATCATTCAAGGCAGCGTAGATGGCTGCGTGGCTCCGGTGCACGTGACTGACTTCATGATGAATGTTCCATCCGATGATCAAACACTTTGCTGGAGAGGCAAACAAGGGCACCTTCAATTGGAAACGTCATTCGTGCGAGCTACGTCGATTGATGCGCTCGGAGACTGGATAGAAGACCACAGCCCGTCAGGCAAAGATCGCGTCGCTGTATTGAAGAAGAGCTTAGAGGAAGTGGGCGGACGAGTCGTTCAGTAAATACATCTGCGAAGTGATTTTCCAGTAAGGCTTCCTTGGCGGTTGCCTGCCAAGCTCATACAATAGTCTTGTATGAGAGTCTGGAGTTCGCCGTGCCGGATAGAACCCCGCAGAAAAAACTCAAAAGTTCAACGGCCCCGAAGTTGTTTCGCGACTCCGCATCGGGAGAACTTATTGAAATACCGGAACTCGATCAGCTAGAGCCCGGAACTCTCATCGACGGCAAATACAAGATTCTCTCAACCATAGGCAAAAGCGAAATCGCCGTTGTTTACCGCGTTGAACATACTGGAAAGCAGAAAGAGTTTACGCTCAAACTCTTCGAACCTGAGTTTAGCGACAGCCAAATACAACGTTTTCAGACAGAAGCAAAAAACATCGCGCAACTTGATCATCCGAACACTGCAAAGCTCATTGACTTTGGCGTACACGAAGGAAAGCAGCTTTACTATGTCAGCGAATTTGTGGAAGGAGAAACACTGGCCGACTATTTGCAGCGATGCGGGCGCCTGACATACGACGACGTTTTCGGTGTTTTCCTTCCGCTTGCTTGGGCGCTTCAGGATGCTCATGAGAAGGGTATTGTTCACCGCAATGTAAAACCTAGCAACATATTGCTAGTGGGCGAGCAGGGAAATTGGAGCTGTAAGCTGCTTGATTTTGCAACGGGAAAATTAAGCGAAGGTGGCCGCAATCCACGAGCGCAATTCATTCGCGCGAGTGTCAATCCGCAGTACGTCAGCCCCGAGCAGTTCACGCCAAAGAAAACAGATCAATGCAGCGATATTTATTCGATGGGTTGCACGCTTTTCGAAGCAATCACAGCGCGTCCGCCATTTCCCTGTACAACACTGGAGGAGGCTAAAAAACTCCACTTAGAAGGATCTGTTCCGTCACTGCGCGAAGCTTCGCTCGGCAGAGAATTTCCTGAAGCTTTAGAAGATATCGTTCTCACGATGTTGGCGAAAGAGCCTCAAAAGCGCTATTCATCAGCGAGTCAGGTGGCGGAAAACCTGATGCGCCTCAAGCTCAGCACTCAATTGAGAATCAAACCAAAACAGAAAGGAAAGTCCGACAAAGACTTTTGGAAAATGTTCTCAATCATTGCCGTTGTGCTTTTCTTCGGTCTGGGATTGGCAATAGTTTCAGCGTTGCAGGTGAAACAGACACCATATCACCGAGAAAGCGCCGAATTCGCGCCCCAAGCACTCAGACTAAGATCTGTTCCTGAGCTTGATTCTCTAGAGGAGCGAAGAATCACCTCACCACCAGACAACTCCACCCAGCCCTTCCTGCGCGCAGTCCGCGGTGCTGGAGACGATGAGTTTCGCGACTATATTTTTCCAAAGACTCCGATTGGCACGCTGATCGATCCCAAATCCAATTCCATCGAAGCATCCGGTGTTCGAACTATGCCATGGTATGGACCGTGGAAGTTCAGACCTACTCCGGTCATTTTCGAAACATGCCCGGCAGCGTTCAAGCGGTTTGCTGATGAAGAGTTGAGAGCCATTCGTTTTCACAGTTGTGGAGATCAGTTCAAAAACGTTTTGGAAGATTTGGGTCGTTTCCAATTCTTGGACGAACTCTCTTTTGAGAACGTTCATTTCAACAAGCGTGATCTTAGAAGTATTGAGAAGCTTCAGAAGCTGAGATCACTTGCTTTGCTATCTACGACGGTGTCGCCCATGGATCTGAGCGAATCACCATTGCTGCAGAAAGTAGAGATTTTGAAGATAGGCGAGATGCCTTACGTTCAACACATTCTCGCTGCCCTTACGAAGTCGGACAAATTGCGGAAGCTGAGCATTCGAAATTGCGAATTGGAAAAAGACGACTATTTGAAAATTGCGTCAATTCAAAATCTCGAATCGCTAGGAATACAGATGTATCCTGCAATAGACAAAGAGTTGATAGTGGCTCTTGCGGGCGCAAAGCACTTGAGGCATCTCGACTTATCAGATTGCCGACTCTCTCGGCAGACAATCAACAGCTTGGGCAATCTCAGAAGTCTCGAAAGCCTTGTGCTTTCCAGAGGTTCTGTCGATGCCAGCCAACAAAACGAAATACAAAAGACTCTTCCAACTACACGCGTGGTGATGTTCTAGCTGGAAGAGCCAAAGAATGTTCGAAGAAAGCGACCGACTTAGTGTCCGCCGCCAGCAGATGTGGTGGGCTCGGGCGCGTTTACGTCATAGGTGAACTTGGCAAAGACGCCGATTCCGAATACGACGATCGCGAAGCAAACGAAGAAGAAAGTCAGCCACCCTTGGGCAGGGTCTTTATGTCCGGGTGCACTCATCAAAGAAACTCCTAAATACTGCTCGCGCCAACCCTAAGATTATATGGCGAACAGTCGAAAACAGCATCCCTGACTACTTCTCTTTGTATAAGCAGTGAGTAATGTCCTGGGCTGCGAAGCCCAAATCTCCCAACTCGCTTGCACTTCGGCTTTCGAGACTTTTTGTTGCCAAGCTTGTCCAATTCGCGCTTGACAATTAATCCGTACTGCGGATAACCGTGTGGACGCAGAGTCGACACTTGGCTACCTTGGGCGAGCGAGGAAAAGTTGGAGAGAACATATGGCGTCAAGCAATCTGCTAGACCACGGCGTCCTATTGGTCAAATCACGCGGCACTTACTTCCCCACCTTGATAGCGACTTGGCTCGGAGAATGTTTCGACGCCATGGATGCGACCATCTATTTCATTGCCATGTACCCTGCCGTCAGCCAATTGCTGGCGAGCAAAGATGCCGTTCAAATCGGCTGGCACGGCTCCTCAATTCTGTTCTGCTTCATGCTCGGTTGGGCAATCGGCAGCGTCGTCTTCGGATACGTGGCTGACAAACTCGGGCGAAAAAACACACTGTGTCTGACCATCCTGCTTTACGCGATAGCCTGCGGACTATGCGCCCTCGTGCAAACTACCTGGCAGTTAGCCCTATGTAGATTTGCGGTCGGCTTGGGCATCGGTGGTGAAATCGCATTGGGCGCTGTGATGCTGGGTGAAACATCTCGTCCGGGAAAACAGCGGGCATGGTCGATGGCAGCACTGGGAACGTCGTTCGGCGTCGGCTGCATGCTCTGTGGGTTGTTCAATTTCGGAACCGGCGAACTCGGATGGCGCTATCTCTTCGCAGTTGGAATTATTCCAGCAATCGTCACACTCTACATTCGCTTCAAAATCTCTGAACCTCAATGTTTTGAAGAGTTGCAGAAGAAGCGCTACGACCTGCAAAACGTGCCGAAAATTCTGTTGAAACAGCATGAACGCGACGTGTTAGCCAACCCGTTTGCGCTCGCATTCGACAAGCGAAACAGGCGCTCAATAATCGTCGTGACACTGCTCGCGACTTCTGCAATCGTCGGCTATTGGGCTGGCGTATCGTGGATGCCTGCCTGGATCAATCAGTTGACTGGTCATGAAGCAGTTGCGGAACGCAGTACAGCGACGCTCTGCATGAGCGTCGGCGGCTTCCTTGGTGCATTGTTGCTTCCCGTCATGGTAAGCAGCTTCAGGTACAGCACCGTATTCAAGATCGGATTCATCGGCTCGCTCATAGCTGCAATCGGAACCTTCACGGTAGTGAAAGCCTACAGTCCAGCCGTGAATGTATGCGCGTTTGCAGTCGGCGTCGCTACATACATTCCATTCATTGCGTTGCAAATCTATGTCGTCGATGCATTCGCAACCGAACTCCGCGGCACCGCATCCGGTATCGCATGGAGTTTCGGCAGAATCATCGCCGGACTTGCAGCATTGATGACAGGACCACTAATCGCGATGTTTGGAGGCTCATATGGAACTGCAGCCGCGTGCGTTTCACTTGTCTATTTGCTCGGTCTGGTGACCGCATTCTTTGTGCGACAACCAGTCGTTCAGAAAGAATATACCGAAAGACGCAAACCTCGCACCGCAAGCACAGGTTCACACACTCCTGTAGTCGTAGCAGTGCAAACCATCAACCAATAGCGTGGGGGCGCGTTGCACGCGCCCATTTACAATTTGGTCGCATGCAATGCGACCCCACGCCAACCTGCGCATCGCCCGGTTCGAACACTGGGACGCTGGCTTTATGCCAGATTGCGGACTCCAGCTATGAAATCAATGTTTCGCTCCAGCTCACTTATTCAACAACAACTGCGGCGCACCACCACATTCGCTGTCTGGAATATTCGAATATGCATCGTAAATGAGCACGGTCGCCTCGAACAAGTTTCCCATCGCAATATAGATTTCCGCTAATTGCAAGCGTAGACAATTGCAAAAATCCCCAAGCTGATGCCTGTTTGCAAGTGCTCGTTCTATTTGCTGCGCGGCTCGCGTGGGGTTCTTCAACCGAATAAAGCGCCTGGCACACTCTTCAGACAAATAGTTTGTCACATGGATACATGACGGCGAAACATGTTTTTCCAGGACCACAACAATTCGCTCGCAGATGTCCAATTGATCAGCACGCACAGCAAGTAAAGCGAGCTGCCCCAGGCGATAGATAGAGTTTCCAGCATCCAAAAATTCAGGGATCTTTCGCCAAGTACTAAGGAAATCCTTCCAATTTTTTTTCTCTGCAAGCTGTTCAAGTTTCGACAAGAGTTTTAGGGATTCAGATTTGCGACGAGTCTTTGCTTTCTGCTCCCCTTCCTCTATTGCCCGTTCTCTCTCCGCTTGTGCCTCCTTTTCAAAACTTTGACTGTAGCTTCGCAATGACAGAACTTCTTTCATCTGCTGCAATCTGTCTTCAAAGCTCTCATACACACCCTCGTCACGTCGAGCAATAATCAACGCCGCTAACAGTTCATTCGCTACTTCAATGTCGTCGGTCTTCTCCAAAAGTCGCTTTAGGTTCACGCTGAGCTTCCAGTGCAAATACTTATCCGTTGCAGCTCTTTGACTGTGCTGAATTAGCGAGAGCGTGCAGAATCGCATCTTATGTAGCGACGTCTCTTGAGCCAGCCAGAGCATTTCTCCGACACGTCGGCTACTGTCACCAACATTGTCAGAGTAGAAAAACAGCAGCTCATTGAGCACCAATCGAACAGATTCCAGACGACCAGCTTGGTAATCATCAATGGCTAAAACTGTTAACATTGCGGCGAATTCCGCCAACTCATCGATAGGTCTAAGAAAAGATGGATCAGTTGATCTATGGCTGCTATTCTCCGCAATTCTCCTTTGCTTCGCTAGAAAAATCGCAGCGGATGAAACCTGCCGGACAACCGGATCACTCGGATCTCTTGTTCGCATCAGTCTTTGTAAGAGCAAATCACAATACGCCTGCCCCTCAACGAGGGTGTCGGTGCTCTTCCACAAACAAATCAGCCTCCACAATGAGATACCGAGGCTAACATCCAATCCGACTCTTTGTTCTCGACGGATCAGAATTGACTTCTCGATTATTGCAATCACAGACAGCAAGTGTTGTCGCTCATCAGTGTTGCCGATCGTAGAAAGAATCTTGCGCATCAAGTACGGAGATAGTTCCACATCTTGGTCAAGCGCAATGTCTTTGAGCTGCTCCATTTGAGCATCAACACTCAGAGCAGGAAAACCCTCCGTTTTAACTTCAATCAAATTGGCCAGCGATTGAGCCACTTGTGATGAGCGCGTACCAAACAGCGCTGCCGCGGTTTCAACAGCACTTTGCGCCTTGTCCAACTTGTCCACAGGAGGCTGAAGACTTGTGGTTGATTGTGGAAAAAGCTTTTGATGCAGATCAGGCGGAGACTTTTCTTCGGCTCCCTTCAATGTAGGAAGTTCGCCAGCCGGGAGGTCTGGCATGTTTGGATCAGGATTCGGAGGTGCTTCAGAAGGTTGATGAGCAACCTGTTCCACCGCCTCATCAGGAACGTCAGAACTTTGAGACCAAAGACTAGGCTGTTTCGCCAATCGCTGTCTGATTTCCTCTTCAAACTCACGAGCTTGCGCCTTTGCTTTGGCTTGTCTCTCCATGTCTTCCTTAATGGAGTCCGCCATATTTATCGCTTCGAGGCGCTCTTTGTCATACTCCGCACGAGTCTTTTCGTGAGTTCTGACCTTATCGCGCACGGCCCCAGCACGAATAGCTCTATCTATAGCAAGTGCAACACCAAGGAAATCGCCTTCGAACTCCGAACATTGCTTTATCGTGACCGACTCCTCGAACACTCGCGAAAACTCCAGAAGACCAGTAAGCGCGCAAGCAAGGCGTTGTTCCGCAACCGCGTCGAGAATTACTGCCAGCGGAATGCGCAGGATAAGTTTCAATCGCGCTTCTTTGACATCAAACTCGTCTTCTTTCAGTGACTTGACGATGAAGCAGACAATTCTGCAGACACTTAATCGCTCAGGGGCTTTGAGACTTTCCAGACGCGTCAAAATCCATTCGCAGGTCTCAAACAATTCCCGTATGCCGTCACGGCGAGCGTAATAGTCCAGTAAGCACAAATACATGCCGACACTCATCGCAACCTGCCCTTCGGACATTTGGGTATACGCGCGCTTCCACGCCCGGTCCGCTGGCCAGGCTCGCGCTTGCACATATGCGCGTTCCATTACTGTTGAAGGTACGAAATCTTCTGGCACGCAAACACCTAAAAGACAACGCTTTTCCTATCCTAACAAACTCGCCGAAATTGCGGCAGGCTCTTTCACTGATCCGATTCTAGCTCTAAACATTCTCAGCGGTAGAGGCGAAAATTACACTTCAGCTACTGCTCTGCTGGCGACAGCGGTGCGGGCTCCTGCTTCAACCCCTTCCAGCTTACTGCACACAACAAAATTAGCCCCAAAAGACTAATGGCACCGCCAATATATAAGTGCATTGGTTCATAGCGAAACTCGACTGAGTGTTTTCCCTGCTTCAATGCCACCCCACGCAAAACATAATTGGTGCGGACGATCTCATCCGGTTGCCCATCGACCGTGACCTTCCATCCCGGATAGAACAAATCGCTCAAAACGAGGAAGCCGCCATTGCTCGAATCCGCTTCTATTTGCACTCTTCGGTTTTCAATCGAGTCGATTTTGGCAGTACCGGAAAAGTTCTCCACTTTCATCTCTTTGGCTGCCGCGACAAAACCTTCCGACTTCATGCCTGCGTTCGAAATAAGAGCAATCTTCGCAGGGTCGAACAAATCCCCATTCGGCATCTCACCGCGACGAATCGTGCGCACCACATCCGAATCAGCCATCAAACACGATTCACCCACCATCCAAACACGAGGCATGGCGCGCGTGTTTTCATAAATATCCGCTTTGCCAATCTCACCCGCTTTTACAAAAATCGGACGACCATCGATTCTATAGTCATCCAGCCGCTTATCCGCCCGTGGCACTGTCAAATACTTTACGGCTAAGATATCAAAGCCTCGGAAGTCCGAAGTAAACGTCCAAGGGACAGGCATAAATCCGCCTTCGGTTATGCCAAGCACTTCCAGATAGCGAGTATTGAGCAGAGGTCCAAAAGCGCTAGCACTGGGAACTTTCCAAAGACGGGAAAGGTTAGGCGGGCATTCATTATCCTCTCCGGAAACGCCCCGCACAGGAAGTAATCGTTGCTTACTCTCATTGAGTATGTCGCGATACTTCACTAGAGGCGCTGGAATTTCCATAGAAGCAACGGAGACCCTCTCACTGCGCCATTCGTTGAACAAGCCAACAAACGCGAGGTCCGCAACTGCCACCACCAATAGTGCGGCTTTCAATGGACGCCAATTAGGTTTGTACATCCAGGCAAGAAAAACTATCAAAATCACAATCGATCCATAGAATGGAACTAGGATCGCCGGGTTTTCCCAGAAGGGAGGCAAATTACCTTCGAGGGATCCTCGATCAGGCAGTTCAATTACTTGTTGCAAAATTTGAACTGAAAGAGAAATCGCACCGCAAGCGATACAGAAGAGAGTGGCAGCGAAAACAACAATACGTCTTCGCGTAACCTTTTCATCCATCAGCCTGGAAAGTACGTTTCCACAAACAATAGCAAAGGCAGCCGCGGCAATCAGGTAGAGCAGTGACAGAGCGCGAAAGTAACCGAAGGGTGGAATGTTGTAGAGAATCCACGCCAATGGCGTTGCATTTCCGTAAGAAAGCAGAAAAGTGAGAATGCCTATTACCAGCCAGAAAAGCGTCATGGCATTAGCGCGGATCAAAAGAAACGCAGCAGAGAATGTAATCATCGGCAGCAATCCGAAATACATAAAATGCGGCGGGCGAAAGTCGAGCCCGAAATATGGAATCTTGAAAAACGTACTGTTCATCGCTCCGAACACGTTTGGTGTTACCAACCCGATAGCTTGAATCGGATGACACGAATATGACAAAAAGTCGATGAAAGCAAATCTGCTGCGAACACTAAACCTAGTCAACTCCCAAGTAGGTAGTATTTGTACGGCTCCAATAGCCAATCCAGCTCCGATAATAGCTGAAACATTGACGAGAAACTTTGACTGACCCTCTTTCATAGTCAGTGCACGGAACACCGCATATAACACCATGACGACCAGGATGTAGGCGACAAACTGCATATGCCCATTCAGCACACAGAGCCCGAGCGCAGTCATTCCAGCGGCAACCCAAAGAAGTGAGCTGTTCCGAGAAAGTTTTTCCATGACGAATAAAATCGCCATCAAATATGCCATCGAATGGATGATTGGCGCATGTCGAGTTTCGGACAACATCGCGCCCGAAAGCGGGAATACAAGCGCAGATACGATGGCGGGAAAACGTTTTCCTGTAATGAGCCGAACGTACAAATACAAGAAAACAGAGCAAAGCGAATAACCGCTGATGATGAACAGATTCCATCCGAGCGGGAGGGGGACCTTACTCAGCAATATTGAAACCGGGTACCACATTTGCGCCAGAGGATCAGCATGCAGAGGCCAACCCGAAGCAACGAGCGGGGACCAGATCGCTCTTTCACCAAGAAAAGCAGGAAGACTCTGCATTCGATCGTCATCCGGAGCCAGCAAATTGCCTTTGAGGACCACTGGAGCGAAATAGATAAAGAACAGAGTGGTAAAAGCGCCGTAGAGAATGCCAAAGTGCTTCAACTTCTGCAAGATCTTTGCTTTGTTGGCTGTGAGCATTCAGATCCTATTTATTGGTTCCAAAAGTCGATTATCACACAGGCTTATAGACTTGGAAGACTCTTGAGCAAATTCATGGGAACGTCGAGATTGAGAGCTTTACCAGGCTCGCTCAACGACCAGACCAGCAAAGACTTCTTCTTTTCGGTATTGCGAATGCAACCGACCAATCCCTCATAGATTCGTCCGGAATTATCTTTCAAAAGTCCCGTCATATAGAGCAATTTCTCAGAGCCAATAGCAAGATCACCTTTTGTTTTCACATCGGTGAACTTGCATGATATTGACTCGGTCGTTATGCCGAAGTCATAAAACCGATCGAGCAATTCCTTTGCATCTGGTGCTTCGGCGCTATGGTTGAGATTGCAAATGAAGAAAATCTTTTGCTTGTTCGGTACATGTTCGACAACCAGTAAAACAACGCCAACCCAGTCAAAATCAAGATCATACTTGTATTCATAACCGCTGGGCAAAGGCTCAGGAAACGGTGCAATCTTTTGCGCACATACTTTCATGTATGCTTGGTCGGTCGCGCGCAAACTAATGCTGCGAAACTCGAGAATAACCTGAGTAGCAGCGTAGAGAAAACCAGCAACACCGATAAACACAAGTGCAATCAGTGATTTGGACCAGAGCGGTAGAGAACGTTTCTCTTTTTTCTTCACTCAGTCAGCTGCTCCGGTTTTGCGCTCGTAATTCTCAAAAGTATTGGCGAGCAGCATCGCGACCGTCATCGGACCAACGCCGCCTGGAACAGGTGTAATGAAGGAAGCAACGTCTTTAGCTTCGTCATAGCAGACGTCGCCTGCGATTTTGCCCTTAGCGCCGCCTTCTCCTTCAGAGTGGTGAATGCCGACGTCAATGACGACAGCACCTGGTTTTATCCAAGAGCCGCGAACAAATTCGCGCTTGCCCATTGCCACAACCAGAATCTCAGCTTGTTTGCACACTTCGCTCAGGTTGGCAGTTTTGCTGTGACACACTGTGACTGTGGCGTTCTTCTGTGTGAGAAGCGCCGCAACAGGTTTGCCAACAAGATTGGAACGCCCGATTACAACTGTGTTTTTGCCTGAGGGATCAATTTTGTATTGTTCCAAAAGTCTCATCACACCCTTGGGAGTGCAGGGCGTCGGACCTTTTTTACCGCAGAAAAGCAAGCCAAGATTGTAAGGGTGCAATCCGTCGGCGTCTTTTGCAGGGTCCAAACGGTCGAGAACATTGTCTGCAGAAAGCTTGCCGGGCAGCGGCAATTGAACGAGAATGCCGTCAACCTTGTCGTCCTTATTGAGCTTTTCGACACACTCAATCAACTCTTTTTCGCTGACGTCTGCTGGAAACTTGTGAAAGAAGCTCTCGATGCCAGCGGCTTCGCAAGACTTCACTTTGTTTTTGACATAGATGGCGCTGGCCGGGTCGTCGCCGGCGAGGATAACCGCCAGACCGGGGCTGCGTTTTCCTTTCTGAGTGTGGCGCTCGATTTTGACTTTCAACTCGTCCTTAACCAGCTTGGCAAGCTCTTTGCCATCCATAAGAGTTGCAGCCTGTTGGTCTTTAAGCACTTCTGGCACTTCACACCCTCCCGCAGTCACCTCGCATAAGCTTACGGTGTTCGAAGCAATCTTGGCGGATCTAATAACAATTTATGTAGGTGGAAACGATTGAGAGGCACCGCCAGGGATGGACAGTGGAGCACTGGAAGCGTCGGCTTCCAGCCGGCATCGGGCGACGTATGGCGTCGCCCCTACAAGTGCTGAAAACACTTGCTCATGTCGAGAGGTGGAGCCGCTGAGCCGTGCCGCGTCAGGTCAATCGACGAGCCATCCGTGACTATGCCGATGGGCACAAATGGATTACCCCTGGCACCTTCCTTTCGCCACTCGCCCCACACGTTCGCATCAATGCAGCCGACCAGCTCGTAGTCCTCACCGCCGTAAAGAGCCCATTCGACCGGGTCTGCGCCGGCCTGCGCAGCAATCTTCTTGGTCTGCTCGTGTATGGGAATTGAGCCAAGCTCCATCATCAGTCCGACTGAGCTAGTTCTGGCAATTTGCACGAGAGCATCGGCAAGTCCATCCGAAGCGTCCATCAAAGCACCCGCCGAGCCCGTTTTGCCAACCAAGGTCCAGGCCTCTGAAAGCCGCGGAACCGGGCAAATGTGCTTTCTCAAAGCGTGGGCTGCGTCATCTTCTTTGCTCCTTTTTCCCGAACTCTCCCCGGATAGAAGCTGCCAAAGCCCTGCCCGGCTGGCTCCGAAATCGCCTGTAGCGATAACGACATCACCCGGTTTGGCACCGGCACGAGTCAAGCAGCCGTTTTCATGCACGTCACCAATGACTGTCAAGGAAAGCATCAGCTGCTCGCTGGCGGTGATATCGCCACCGGCGATGCTGACGCGGTACTGGCGCGCGCACTCGCCGATGCCGCTGTAAAGGCTGCGGAAGTCGCTCTGCGAGAAACCAGGCGGAGCGCAGACCGTGACGAATAAATATCGCGGACGCCCGGCCATCGCGGCAATGTCGCTCAAATTGACTGCTACAGCCTTCCAGCCAATCTCTTCCAGCGTCATCAGGTCGCGGCGAAAGTGCACGCCTTCTACGAGCGCATCCGTTGAGACCAACGTTTGAGATGCCAGCACCGCGCAGTCATCGCCGATAAAGTTGCCGCCGACCCAACTCTTAATTGAATCGATAATTTTTTGCTCGCCGGTGAGCAATCCGGCGAACGAAGACGCCGTTCTCATGATGCTGTACTGCCCTTTAGCCTAAGCTCTAGCCACCAAAAATTAATAACAGGTAAGATGCTACAATCAGGCAGTAAGGAATGTCCAGCCGACACGCGAAACAGCCGAAAGACCAAGGATTCGCGAAAGGTACCAGAAGAAAAATCAGTAAAAAGGACATTCAAATGCTGAGGGGATTCAGCTAAAAGTCATCTAAGACGCAATGTCGCCAAAGTTCGAGTACGCAAAAGAGGAATAAATCAGTGTACGCGGTCGGAAATATCATCGTCGGGCTAGTTCAGCTCCTCAATCTCATCATCATCGTCTGGTGTTTGCTAAGTTGGTTTCCCAACATACACTGGCATGAACAACCTTTTAGAACTCTCGATCGCATCGTGCAACCTATCATTGCGCCCTTCAGGCGTATCATCCCGCCGATTGCCAATATCGATCTGTCGCCAATGGTGGCCATTTTTGTGTTACAAGGAATCATGGTAGCGGTAAGGACTTTCTTCCAGTAAGTCCTTCGCGACCTTAGTGGTTCGTTGGTTTTGTGATGCTCACTAGAAGGTCATTCCTTTTGGGCTCGCTCATCAGTTGGGCGGCCGCAGGCGAAATATTCGATCCGGTCTTTGGCTTGCCTAAGCTGAAGGCAAAACCGGCAGCTCCGGTGACAGGTCCGCACACCATCGCACGTGCAGAATGGCCTCCGGCGATCCTGCCTGACTTTGCATCTGTGGCAAACCCGCAGGGCTTTTCACTCTTTTGCGACGAGTTCGGCAGGATGTCTGTCGTCGACATTCGGCGACCGGGCAATCCGAAGACCCCCGTCAAAGTGATGGGCGAATTGTCCGGGCTGGGCAAAAAGGTATTTGATTTCACCTCATTTGGACCACGAGCCTATGCTCTGGTCGCTTTGACTTCAGACCCCGCCGACTTGCAGTTGAATCTCGTCACAATCAACGTGACCAACTTTGCAGCACCATCAGTGGTGTCAAAGATGCCGCTCAGAGAGTATGCGGAATTCACAGCAATCACAGCCAATAACGATTTGGTGTGCGTTGCTGGAACATCACTTTCGGGAGAAAACCTGGTGACGCTCTATCAATCGCCCATCAAGGGTCGTGCGATGGAACCGACTCTGCTTGCATCTTTCTCAGTTCCATATCCAGTCGCAGCCATGGATGTTCAAGATCGCACCATGGTTGTTTTGAATTGTGCCGCACAAGCGCCGATTTCACAGTTAGACATTTACAACATTGCTTATCCTCGGTCGCCTCAAGCTAAAGAGCCGATCAAACTGGAAGGCGAATTCAAGCGGATGGCAAGAGTGCGTGGGGCAGTCGTCGTCTCAGGACGCCCCATGATTAATGACAGACTAGCGAATGCTTGCGAAGCACGCACGATTTTCCTCGATCCATCACCGCGCGTGGTGTCATCGCTCACGCTGGAACCGTTGACCTCGGTGCTCAGTGCCGCAGCTCAGCGCGACCGCTTCTTGATTTTGGGAGAAACAAAACAAGGGCGCAAGGTTCTCTCGATTGTCGCCGACAAGACGGGGCATCTGACCAGAGAACAAGTTGTAAATCTCCCGGCACCAAAAGGCAGCTACGGGCAACATGCCACCATCGTTGCCAAAGACCGCAACATCTACGTGTGTTCAGGATGGGCCGGCGTTGAAATGCTGACCGGCGGAAAGGAAGGCTGGACTCCTGTCTACACCTACTCGATTCCACGGCTTCCAGCGTCCGGTGTGGCGAGCTGGAACAATATGGTCGTCTTGGGCGGTTCGGATCTAAAGCTATACGACATCTCCAACCCGGACAAACCGAGCTTAGTTTCAACACAAGATTTGCCTACATCCATCAAAGCAATCGTTGGCGCAGGCAGCTATGTTCTGTGCCTTTCCAAGGATGGCGTGGCTCTGCGCAAGATGGACAGCCTGAGCAATGTCGCTGCAACTTTGAAAACACAAGGCAACCAGCTTTGCTACGACCCGGTGATCCAAAAGGCCTTCGTCATAGCCGAGCAGGAGAAAAAATCGATAGCCCAAAGAATCAAAGTTTATTCAAACAAGCTGGAAGTGGAAAGAACGATCGACCTGCCCAAAGGTGTCAATCGCGGAGTTGCACAAGGTGGTTACATGCTCTGCTCCGCGCTCAACGACCTGTATCTCTACGGCGTTACCGACAATGTCGAGCAGTTCTCCACCAGGCATTTTGAAAACCTTGCGCCGCGTGATTTCACTCTTACAGACGATTATGTAATTGCTACTTTTGTAGATCAACAAACAAAAGGTTTCTTCCTCGTACTTTCAAAAGACAATAAGGACATGCATGTCCTCGGTTCTGTCGACCTACCCCACGACGGCACTGCGGTAGCCGTTCAAGGCAAGCGTGCCATCACTGCCGGCAGAACGCCGGACGGGAAAAGCATCGCTGTTATCGTCGACTTCACCACAGCTTCGGCACCGAAAGTGGTTGCAACACTTCCGGTCGTCGAATCAGCTTCGGCAATCTCAATAAAAGATCGCATGGCAATCGTCGTCGGTCGCGGGCTAGAACTTCTCTCTCTAATGTGAGCACAACGCCATGAAAGCACCCAGTCTGACAGTGCAGATATTCATCGGACTCGTAGTCGGAATTGCTGTCGGCGCGCTGTTTCCGCAAGTCGGCACAGCGATTGCTCCGGGTGGAACAATTTTCATTCACTTGATCAAGACCATTATTGCGCCTCTGGTTTTCGCGACATTGGTCGTCGGCATTGCCGGGATGGAAAGTGCGCACTCGCTTGGTCGATTGAGCGCCAAATGTTTTCTCTACTTCGAAGTCGTAACTACGTTTGCTCTAGCGATTGGACTTCTTCTGGTCAATCTTCTGAAACCGGGAGTGGGCGTTCAGCTTGACGCAGCCGCCAAGGTCGGCGAAATAGCGAAACAACCGTCCGTCTCCGATCTCATCGTGCACATTTTTCCGACCAGCGTTGTTGACTCGATGGCGCGCGGAGATGTTCTGCAAATCGTCGTTTTCTCCATCATTTTTGCTCTGGCTGTAAACGCGACTAAGTCCACAATGATTTTGGAATTCTGCCAGAGTCTCGCCAATGTCATGTTCAAATACACTGGCTATGTGATGCGGTTTGCGCCGATCGGCGTGGCATGCGCAATGGCGGCAACTGTCGGCGAGCACGGTCTGGGCGTGCTTGCAAAACTGGCTCAGCTTGTCGGCACTCTTTATCTCGCCCTCGTCGTTTTCATTGCTTGCGTTCTCCTGCCGGTTGCCATGATCGCAAAAATCCCACTGGGCAAGTTTGCGCGCGCAGTCAAAGAGCCGTTTTTCATAGCATTCTCCACGACTTCCAGCGAAGCCGCACTTCCGAAAGCTCTCACAGCAATGGAATCAATCGGCGTGCCCAAGAAGATCGTCAGCTTTGTTCTGCCACTGGGCTATACATTCAACCTGGACGGCACAACACTCTATCTCTCACTAGCTTCCGTATTTGTCGCGCAAGCAGCCGGAGTCAATCTCACCATCGAGCAACAGATCTTGATGATGCTTACACTGATGCTGACGAGCAAGGGCGTGGCAGCGGTGCCGCGCGCCTCTCTGGTCATTCTTGCCGGCACACTCGCTTCATTCAACCTGCCGCTGGCCGGCGTTGCACTGATTCTGGGC
>DTSE01000488.1:0-6079 GCA_012965515.1 Candidatus Melainabacteria bacterium
TGTCGCCTTGATGGAGATAAAAAGTCGTTCGTTGTTGAATACGATCTCTCTGCGGAAGATGACGTTCGAGGTTTTCCTTTTGGGTGTGGTGGCGCAGTAGAGATACTTGTTGAACCGCTACCAAATGCGCAGGCCATGCACGCCGTCGAGTGGTTCGCTTCACTAGATCAACCGGCTGTTTTGCTCACTGCGATAAATTCGGATGGCAGTATCGAAATTGGTGCCAGATATGGCATGAATGCGTCTTTTGATTCAACATATCACGGCAAGTTGAAGGTACCAGGAATGGAAGGACTTGCGCTGAGTGTTCTATCGGAGCGCAAGAGTCGCATTGCGGAACTCGAGAATAACGGCAAGACGATTAAGGTTTTTGCAGAGTACTATGAGCCACCGATTTCCGTATATGTTTTCGGTGATGGTGAAGATGCTCATGTTTTGGAAACTTGTGCGTCCGCTCACGGATTCAATGTCAATCGAGTTTCGCGCAATCAGTTGCGCTCCGGCGAATCAATAGTCAAAATGTTTCCTCGGATAGGGCACGGATATTCAGTGGTGATGACGCATGACCTTAACATTGATAGTGACGTAGTTCACGAGTTGCTTTTAGTAAATCCATCGTATCTCGGTATCATGGGTCCTCGCAGCCGTACTGAGCGGATGTTCAAAACCTTTGAGCGCAAGTGGCATGCCGCCATACACAGAGGAAATATCTTTGCACCAGTCGGTTTGGATATGGGAGCTGAAACACCTCGCGAAATTGCTCTTTCGATTTTGGCTGAGATTCACACCGTCGCCCGCAGACGCGTTCCTTCACATCTGCGTGACGTCGATGGTGCAATTCACGAACGCGTTAGCAAGGAATGCCTTGTCGGCGAGCGCGATTATGAAAAGAATGCGTTTTTAGCTGGAAACGTTTCGCTTGGCTAGAAGAGTTGTAGCGGCTGTTTTAGCTGCCGGCGCTTCACAGCGTTTTGGTAGTGCCAAACAACTTGCGGTGTTCAATGGACAAACTTTGATCGAACATATTCAAACGGTGTTGCTCAGCAGTTCCGTTGATGATGTCTTGGTCGTGCTCGGCTGTGACCTGGAAAAGATCAAGCCTCACCTATTGCCTCAGGCAACGCTACTCGTCAATAATGACTGGGAAGAAGGAATCGCTTCGTCAGTACGTTGCGCAACGCAGTTTGCTATGGACGAACAGGCAACTCACTTGTGTTTGTTTGTCTGCGATCAACCTTACATTTCTCCTTGTTTAGTCGACAAAGTCGTCGCACTTTCTAAATTTGATCCGGAGCAGATTATTGCCTGCCGCTACGGTGATGCAATTGGAGTGCCTGCTTTGTTTCCGCGCAGCAAGTTTGATTCTTTGCTTTCCTTGAAAGGCGATGTCGGCGCCAAATCTGTCATCAAGACAGCGGACAAACTGGAAATTGTGGACTTTCCTGAAGGGGCAAAAGACGTGGATTGTCCAACTGACCTGCCGTTGCAAATTTAAGGAACAAAATTTGGTAAAGCGGGATATTTTGACCTCCCTCACAGTCCTTATTCGATGGATTGGTGTCCGAAGGGGGATTTGCTGATGATTTTGGTTACTGGTGCTTGCGGGCATATTGGCAGTCGCGTGACGCAACTTCTTGCAGACAAAGAAGTCGCCTTTCGGGCGATGACTCGAACTCCGGACAAGTTGACCGAGAATCTAGGATTCGAAGCGGTGTATGGAGATTTTGAAGACCCGAACTCATTGAACAAAGCTTTCAATGGTATCAAAACAGCCTTGATAATTTCTGGAAAGGCTATGCCGGGCAAGCGCTGTTTTACTCACAAAATTGCATTCGATGCAGCAAAGCGCGCAGGTGTTGAGCACATTGTTTATTTGTCTTTGCTCGGCTCAAGCGCGGATTCTGTTTATCCATATTGTCGCGATCACTATGAAAGCGAAAAGTTCCTGGCCGAAACAGGAATTCCATTTACTTCGTTGCGGAATGCCTTCTATCTCGATATGTTCTTAGAAAAGTTTGGTGCGGACGGAATCATTAGAGGACCGGCTCTGACCGGGAAAGGTGCGTTCGTCACAAGGGAGGATGCCGCTCAAGCTGCTGCCGCTGCTGTGCTAAACCCTCCAGTTGGTGTTGTCGAAATTACTGGCCCAGAAGAGTTGAGCATCAAAGATATCGCTGAGAGACTTGCTAAGCTGACCGGACGAAAATTGGAATACAACTCGGAAACGATTGATGTGGCTCGCGCGCGCATACAAGGAGCGTTGAATGATGAATGGAAGCGTGAGTTAGAAATCGGTTGGTTTGATGCGATTGCTCAAGGCGAACAGTTACCTGTCAACGATAACTACAAAAGGTTGACTGGAATGGACCCATACACGATTGAGCAGTACTTCGATGTATTTCCGGATTTGCTGGATGTTCTGCGAACGAAACGGGCAGCGTAGAACCAAGAAAATGCCGACAGCTGTCAAGCAGGCTGGGTTTAAGAGTCGTTTGGAAAATCGACAGACATGAGTCGCATATTCGTGCGGTTATAATTGCATGACATCTTGCATGCTAATTATATGAATTTCGTATAGTTGCTGTATGGACGCTATATATGGGTATAAGTTTGCTTGCCAAGGGGCGCGTTAGACTTTTGTCATGCGAATCTCTTGATTAGCCGGGATAATCGCATGACGTGGCGCAGCCACTGCATTGATATCTGGACGCAAATGCAGGAAAGCAGACTCTACAACAAACGATATGTCGCCTTGCTCGCTTCGATCTCTGCGCTTACCATTTTGGCGCCGATTGTCGAACATGGTTTCTGGGCGCGCATGCTTGTTGGCTCTATGATGTTCGTCGCTCTGTGGACTGGTTCTGTTGCAGTCAGTACCAAAGGAAATGTATCCGGTTGGTCAGTTGCGCTTGCAACATTAGCTTCATTCTTGTGGGCAGTCGGATTTTTTGCAGAGTCATTGCCAGTCAATGCTGTCTATCTGCACTATTTAACTTACTCAGTGCTTCTTCTTTTCTTCGGCAATGTCGGACGGCTAATGCTAGAAGACATTTTGCAAGGTGAAGTCAATTTCAATCGCATTTGTGGTGGCGTTTGCGTCTTCATTCTGCTTGGACTTTGCTTTTCAATGTTGCACATGATTGTTGCTGCCGGAGATCCAAAAGCGTATCGAGACAATTTTGATCCTTCTGCGAATTTTGGGGACTCTTTATCGCACGAGTACCGATATCCAGTTTTCGTCTACTTCAGTTTCTGCACTCTATCAACAGTTGGTTACGGCGACATCGTTCCTGTCAGCCGTTTGGCACGTTCGTGCGCAATGATGGAATCGGTAACCGGCCAACTCTATCTCGCGATCTTGGTGGCTCGCCTGGTGGGATTGCACATTGCGACCACTCATAAGAATCAGTCGTCTAGTGAAGTTATAGAAGCGATTGAGACCGAGACGACGGAAAACAGAAGAAAGCGGCTGGAAGCCACTCTGCGTAAGTAGTTCGGATTTGCTTATTGAAGATTTGACTACCATATGAAAGTATGGTAGCATCACGAATTGGATACTCAGTAGGTCTGTTTTTAGTTATTCATGTTTCTCCCCGGTGCTCGTTCGTCAGCAGGATTCCCATCCCCTGCAGACGACTATTTAGAAAAAAGCCTGGATCTCAACGAGCTTCTCATAAGCAATAAGGTTGCAACCTTTTTTATGAGAGTCGATGGCGATTCGCTCAAGGCGAGCGGAATACGCAACGGAGACATGCTCATTGTGGATAGATCAATTAATCCGTCGCACGGCAAAATTGTCGTTGCCGTAGTTGCCGGTGAATTGGTGGTTCGAAGAGTAGAATCCCGGGACGGAAAACTTGTACTTACATCTGATGATGCTTCGATTAAACACGAAGTAATCGATGGTGAAGAAATACAAGTCTGGGGAGTAGCGACATCGTCCGTGCACATACTCTAGCGTTATAAGCAGCGAGAAGTATGCGCTAATCGACTGCAACAATTTCTACGTTTCGTGCGAACGCCTCTTCGATCCGAAGTTAGAAGGCAAACCAGTTGTGGTGCTTTCAAACAATGATGGATGCGTTGTGTCGCGCTCGAATGAGGCGAAAGATATTGGTGTCGCTATGGGTGTGCCCTATTTCAAGGTTGCACATCTGGAAAAACAAAAAGGTTTGATCGCGCGTTCTTCTAACTATGCGTTGTATGGCGATATGTCCGCGCGCGTGATGAAGTTGCTGGGCGAATTTGCACCAGGGCAGGAGGTGTATTCCATAGATGAATGCTTCTTATCGGTTGGTGGCTTACCGAATCCCGTACAGACAGGACGCGATATCAAATCGACGGTGAAACAGCTTCTTGGTTTGCCCGTTTGTGTTGGAATTGCGCCGACAAAGACTCTGGCAAAACTAAGCAATAACATCGCTAAATCTACACAGCGTTTCAATGGTGTGTTTGATTACAGTGCCCTGTCTGAAGAAAAACAAGCTCAGGTCCTAAAAGCGATGGCTGTTTCCAAGGTTTGGGGTATTGGTAGAAACCTGAATGAAAAGCTGCAGAGCAGAGGTATCTATACTGCCTATGATCTGCGGCAAGCAGATGCGGATCAAATTGGCAAGCTGTACAGTGTCGTGGTCAAGCGAACATTGCTTGAACTGCGTGGAGAAGCTTGTATTGGTCTGGAGCATGTCGGAGAGGCGCGCAAGCAAATTTTATCGTCGCGATCTTTTGGACGGAATGTTTTTGAACTTTCCGAGCTAGAAGAAGCTGTTTCTCAATATGCAACTCGCGCCTGTGAAAAACTTCGCCGCGATTGCTCTGTGACGTCGGAGGTTCAGGTATCAGTAAGAACAAGTGCATACTCAGACAACAGTTTCGCTGATTCCAAGGTTATTGTGCTTCCATATGCAACGGATGACACCATGATTTTGGTGAAGGCTGCAATTCAAGCGCTTCGTCAGGTTTACCAAAAAGGGTATTCCTATCAGAAGGCTTCGGTATCCTTCGGAAAAGTACAACCGAAAGAAGGAAGACAGATCTCTCTCTTTGCACCCAGTGGTGCTGAAGAGAAATCGGAGAAGATGATGAAGGCGCTTGATGCTGCGAATTCCCGTTGGGGGCGGGGCACCATTTTTCTTGCTGCCGAAGGAATCGAAAAACCTTGGCAGATGAAAGCAGAGCATAAGAGTCCTGCTTATACATCTGATTGGAACGACATTCCCCGTGTCAGAGCATAATGTCTATGTTCGAGTTTCTGATTTCAAAAGCTTCGTAATCTGCTCGATCTGTTTGCGATGTATGCTTTGATGCGCTCCCGCAAAGACCAGCCATTTCCTTGCATTTAACGGTCCGAACCATGGGTGACTGTAGGTCGCTTCTGGAAATGCATCAATCTTTGCGGCTTCAGCCGTACGAACAAATTTTCGGGTCATTTCTTCGAAGCGGGTTAGCAAGCCTTCCGGACTTATCTCTGGGTTCGGTTTCAAGTCTGCAATTGTGCTTCCCGGAAGATCTGTTTTTCCATTTGATAGAGACAGAATCACTCCCCTTACTGCGGAGCCGGCGATTGTCATGTGTTCGAGCGCCATTGCAACAGACCAATACCTCGAATTGTCTTCCAGTCCTCTCAATCTGTCGATGAGCCGCTTTTCGCAAAGCTGGTCGGGACTCAACTCGCGAGCAAGCTCCAAAGCCTTTTTCGATTCTTCCGCAAAGTTTGCAATCGCTTGCGCATTATCTGTGCTGGAAAAGCGTTGAGGAAAGAGAATGTACTTGGCAATAAACCATTCGTAAAATGGCAAGCCGGCACCGGGCTTACCCAGCTTGAGAGCTGAGTTGGATGTCTTATCCATAAGTGTTTCCTTCTACTTCCGAGAGATTTTTTTTCTGTAACCAAAAACAATGAAGTCAGGGCTTGGGGAAAAGTCGATTTCTGGATAGCGTTCGTATCCTCGTCGCTCGTACATAGCCTTTGCAGTTTGCATCAAATTTGTTGTATGCAGCGTTATGTAGTCGAATCCTTGGTCCTCGACCCATTTTTCGCACGCAGCTATAAGTTCCGCCCCAATCTTGTAGTTTCTAT
>DTSE01000488.1:6098-6375 GCA_012965515.1 Candidatus Melainabacteria bacterium
GCGAGAAGTCGCATCTCGGGATTGGGATTTTTGACGATTTGCTCACCGATCTTCCATTCATATGGTGCGCAGATTATCGCACTTCCGACCAGCTGCCCATCCATCTCGGCAACAAGGCGAGCTAATAATGGATCGGAAAGAATGGTCTTGCGCGTATCCTGCTCATATTGATTCCAGTATTCAGGACTGCGTGAGCCGGCGTATTCGCCGTAAGCCATCCGCGTGATGTCTGCCATTCTCTCGCGCTCACTAGCCTCTGCTTCTCTGATTTTGATCG
>DTSE01000488.1:6385-6985 GCA_012965515.1 Candidatus Melainabacteria bacterium
CCCTGAAATCAGTGAAGGTACTACAATCGAACCACCTAAAGCCCCGCCAGATGCTGCAAGAGCTTTTCTTACGAGATGCGACTTCTCTGATTTTGATCGTCGTTATCATGTTTTATGCCGATTTTTGAAGTACTTGCAAAATGCAAGTGCTTCTATCCTAGTAAATCCACTTGCAAATTGCAAGTGCCTGCTAAAATGGATTTATGACAAAGTCTATGGCAAACTCCGAAACCACACCCCGGTCACCATGTGTGTTTAGTAACGTCCTCGATATCCTTGGGGACAAATGGACTTTGCTTCTTGTTAGGGACCTGTTTTTCTTTGGTAAGCACGAGTATAAGGAATTCCTGAGCAGTCCAGAAGCGATTGCCACAAATATCCTGGCGTCGCGTTTGCAGAAGCTTCAGTGCGCCGGAATTATCGATGAAATCCCTCATCCAGACAATAAGTCGCGCAAACTCTATTATCTGACCGAACGTGGTAAAGACTTGCTTCCCATGCTCATTGAGATGGCAAAGTGGGGCGAAAAACACCTGCCGGAAGCGGAGGTGATGCGACCTCTATTCGAGGTAATTCGCCGAGATGCGCCTGCGTTTCAAC
>DTSE01000489.1 GCA_012965515.1 Candidatus Melainabacteria bacterium
AGAACACCTATGGACTTGCCTTTGAAAGATGGACGTAAGATCGATCCGACCGATTCGAGCGTTGCTGCACGCTATGTTTTGAATGATATTTACTGCTCTGCATGGTTGAGCCATGCGATAAGCGCCTTATGTGAGCACAGAGTGCCCGATTTCGTCGGTGGTGAGCCGACTGCGATCGAATCGATTGCGAAAAAAGCAGGACTGCATGCTCCAACCTTGTACAGAGCGTTGAGGGCGCTAGCCGCAAATGGGATCTTTGAAGAACGTGGAGACGGTTTCTTTTTGCACAATGATGTTTCTAGATTACTCTGTGCAGATCATCCGTACAGCTGGAGCGGAATGGCCAGGATGTGGGGTCATCCGTCCTGCATGAGCGCGTGGATGCATTATCGAAAGAGCTTAACAGACGGGCAGTCCGGAATTAAGCATGCGTTTGGTAAGACACTCTACGAACATCTGGCCCAAGACTCGGCAGCAACAAAGGCTTTTTCGGACGCGATGATAAGCAATTCGGCTCATGCCGCTGTTTCAATCTCAAGAGAGTTTCCATTTCGAAACTTCAAAAGAGTGGTGGATCTCGGCGGGGGGGCAGGTACGCTTCTACACACCATCCTCGCAGAAAATGAGCATTTGGAAGGAGTGATATTCGATTTGCCGGAACTCGAAAGTCTGGCTAAAGATTCAATTCGAACTGCGGATCTGGCTTCTCGTTGTCAATTCATTGCTGGAAACTTCCTTTCGGAAGTCCCTTCTGGCGCTGACTTGTATTTGATCAAAAATTCCCTCTGGAATTGGAGCGATGATCATTGCATTGAGATCTTGAGAAATATCCGAAGGGCAATCGGTACTACATATGGTGCTCGTTTCTTGTTGATCGAGTATGTTATTAATTCGCGAAACAAGAAATGGACCACCGCATACGATTTACAAATTCTCAACATGCCCGGCGGAAGAGCTCGCACCGAGGCTGAATACAAAATGCTACTTCTACAAGCTGGATTAGCAGTCACAGAAACGGATATTATCGAAGACCAAACTTTGATGCTGAGCGCACCGGTACAATAATAGAAGTTTCAAAGTCGGGTCGGGAGCGCAAGACTCTAAGACAACCGCCTATCTCTTGCGTTGAGCTTCCGTTGTCAGTCTGTAGGTGACGACTTCGTTTGTGGTTTCCGGATCTATGATGATGAGATCCACTCCGCTGTTTTTCTTTTCGACAGCACTGACTTTCTTCATGTAATCGTTGACCAGTGCAGTGCTTTCTGCGAAGTTTCGCTTGCTTCCGGGGGCTGACAAACCGTTGCCAAAGCCGCCGCAACTATGGAAGCAACAGAAAGGGAGAAGCTTTCGCCTCTCCCTTACCTTCTATACCAATTAAAGAGCGATTTCGCTCTTTAAGGCGACGCCATGCGTCGCCCGCCCTGAGAGTCCTAGTTGCTAAAGGACTTCTCGCCGTCGAATGTGCAGAGGTGCTCTGTCTTGATGAAGTCGAGTTTTGCATCATAGACCTTCTTCATCAGGTCGAGAACGTCTTGGTGCGAAACCGGCTTATTATCTTTGTTCCAGAAGCGTGCGCGCCAGTGGTCTGTGCAGAATGTTTCCGGCAAACCATCTGGATACACTTTGACACCACGGTTGGTGAGCATGTGGAACGGCAGTTTGTCATTTCCAAGCTTTTCAACAATCTTGCCGAGCTCGTCAGCGTTGCCGCCCTTCCAATCGAGGTAAACGTCGACGCCGACTGTTTCTTTCTTGGAGTTAGCCGAGGTCGACTTGACGCTTTGGATGTCGCTCTTTGGAGCTTGTGCATAGCTAACTGGAGTTAGTTTCTCCGGCTTCTTGCCTACGCGCTCAGCGACAGCTTGTGCGAATTCTT
>DTSE01000490.1 GCA_012965515.1 Candidatus Melainabacteria bacterium
GACGTCAAGCATCGGAACAGAAGACAACGTTTTGTGCCGACTAATACCTTTCAAAATTTTGGTGTTCTTTGAAGTCAAAATCCAATGAATTCCTCAACAGTTAATATCTCAACCGGTGCACAGCATCGCGAGTGTCTTCCGGATCGACGGCAAGATATGCCTGCAGTTGAGATAAGGATGAATGCCCCGACATTTCCTGCACGGTTCTAAGCGGCACTCCCATTCGACTGAGTGTGGTTAGAAATGTCCGGCGCATTGGCATGTTTTTCGATGCAAGTGGAAATCTAGATATACGATGGATTCCAGTTTCTCTTGACTGAACAAAATTGCTTTTATGTTCATCGCGTGCTCTCCGAACCCGTTCTCTCAGTTTTGTGAAAGAGGCAATAACCCAGTTAAGGGCAGTGCATCTCGTCGATGAGTTTCTTTCTGACCTTAGCTTTCGGCGGATCGGGGAAATCATGGCTCTTCAAGTTGAAAGTGCCGGCAACAGAACCTACTCGATAACAGAAGAAGTTCCGCTGCTCCTGACCGACGACTCTGTCGATGTTCAGCTTCTCTTCGTCTGAGATTAGCTCGAAGGTTGGAGAGGTGTTTACCTGATTGAAGAAGTTTCCGATGGTTCTATGTTTGATCTTTCTTCCATCGACGCGGAATATTTGAGGACCAATCATATCTGCATCTTTCTTGGCTAGCGCAAATGCGAGCAGTGTTCCAACATTGATGATGATCTGATTCCTAAAATCCTCCGGCAGATGTTGAAGAGTCTTGCAGCAGCCGATAATGCCAATCTTGAACTTGTCGGTTTCCTGCGTGAGCGCTTCGATTGTTTCTTTCTCAATGAAGTTATTCATCTCATCGAGATAGATCGAACATGGCTGCTGACTGTCTTCATCGTAATCAGCCAAGCTCATTGCTGCTTGTTTGATCCCGGTGACAATCAAGGAACCTAACAGATTTCCGTTCTGATCTAGTTGTCCCTGCGGGATGCGAATGAGCAAAATTTGTTTATTGACGATGAGGTCTTGTAATCGCAAATCGCTTACCGGCTTCGTGAGAATTGGCCGAATGCGAGGATCGCTCAATGTAGGCGTTACGCGGTTTAGGATAGGCTCTACCCACGTGATCCACTGGTCTGTTCTCGCCAGTTTCTTATACTGGCCCCATGAATCTATCAAGGTGGCGTATTCGGTGCGCTTGTTTCTTCTGCGTTCGACGGTTTCCAAAAGGATGTCGCGGAAATCATTGTCTTGCAGAAGCGTCGGCAAGTCAGTCAGCGTTTTATTGTTAGCCATTAGCAACATGGCGGCGTTTCGCAGTATGTTGGCTGTCTGTTGGCTCCACTGGCTTTGGGAGCCTTGTGGTTCTGTATAAATTGCTTTGAAGCCGTGAACGATTGCCGAAGCTGCATCAATGAAATTGACGTTGTCCAGTGGTTCTAGAGGATTGTAGGAGATCGCTCCACCTTTGTAAGTGGGGTCGATGATCATCACTCGTTGTGAGATATCCTGTCCCTTTTGGTGAGATGCTACCCACTTCGAAACGAGATCCGTAAGCTCTCCATCTGAATCGATCACAACCACAGCTCTGTCCGCTGATTCGATATCACGGCAGACCATGTTTGCGAGAAGGCGAGATTTGCCTTTGTCAGAACCGCCCAACACAATCATGTGCGGATTGCTTTCGCGTGATTCCGGCGGGATCGACATGGTTTTCGGAACCCATGGCTTCCATACGCGCCATTCTGTTCGAGTGCCGAGCGGAACGGAACCACGCTTCAGCGGCTTGGACCATTCGCGCACCATTTTGTTGTGCTGATTCTTGTACTGCGAAGGTATATATTCTTCCTTCGACATGCGGTTTAGCTTTCCG
>DTSE01000491.1:0-5809 GCA_012965515.1 Candidatus Melainabacteria bacterium
GATGCGCATCTGAAAATAGTGACGGAATTCGTCGATGAACTTGATCGGCAACTTGAACTAAAGCGACCAAGCACATGAGCGCAATTGCAATTCGTTCTGCCAACCGAGCCTCCTTCCAGCGAAACAACGAAAGTAAGAGGGTTGCGAAAAGCAAGATTGCAGATGCCGGAACAACGAATTAATAGAACTTATAGTCTGCAAAGTCAAGAAAGTTCAGGACTGTACCGGCTGAAAAAATAGCCGGCAATATCCCCCTGTTCCTTCTAAATTCTAATTTCATCGCATGCTACAACCTATTCGCATATGCCACCTCAATGACAATATCTCATCACATTGATAACATGGAGTAACTTACTTTCTTCGCAGCAAATAGAGTGATTCACTACAAGAGTACCCATATGTAATGAGCAATTTAGCGGCGTGTATTAGCATCAAGAAACTTTGGTCCGATGACGATCTAGTTGAGCTAGAGATTAGAGTATCAGATGGGACTTCATGCTTTTGCAACGCAGTCTACATTGGACATCAACGACTCAAAGAAGTCGTCAAAAACTTAGACTCGTTCAAGCAACAGATTCATGGCGGAATATGGGACATGAAATTTGGCGAATTCGGCCCAGAATTTGCCAATGGTGGATTCATTGCTAGATTGAATTTTCAGCCTTCTGGAAAGTTAGACATCTCTGTCTATATGCAATCCAAGTATTTTGAATTCACAAAAAACAAGGTAGCAAGTGAAGCGCGGCTCTATTTGAGAACCGAACCTGCACTATTGGATAAATTTGTCGAGCAGATTCGGGCACTAAGTAAACGCACCGTTGATGAAGCTCTCTTAGAATGTGTTGTATGAGCAATTAGGTTTATAGCAACCTTAGTTATTTGGAGTAACACTTGACCAGCGAGCGTGCTGCTCTACTTCAGCAACGGAGAGGATCTATGGCAGAACGCGAAAAGAGTTTTTTGCCCAATAAAATTGGAATCGTATGTGGAACCGCTGTTATTCTCGTTGCCGCTATGTTTTTTGCTCAAACGAAAGTGAACGATAGTCCAACTTCACGTGACGGCTATGTATTCCTTTCCAAGAAAGACTTCCCTGTCGGAACGAAAATGACTGAGAGTGACATGAAACTACAGGTCGTTCCGGAATCCAAAATACCGCAAATGGCAATTTGGAACCCCGCAATGGCAACTACCAATCCCGTGGAGTTTCCGATCAGCAAAGGTAAGATTTTGGAGGCAAGAGATTTTGGACTCGATCCAAAAGAACTTTCGGATCTCGGCACATCAAAGTGGAAAGGCTTGACCCAGTCTGAGATTTCCAAAATCCTTCGTGCACAAAAAAATCAATAATCAAAACTAGACAGGATCAACTACGGATGGGTTTCGCTAGCTTGGCGGTGACTTTTCTTGCGCGGTTTTTCGTCAGCTATAAGATTTCTTAGCTCATCGCACAACGCCTCATAATCGTCGCCAAGCACTTCATGCCCGAATGGAATTATCATTAGGGTTGAAGCACCTTGCTTTGCTGGGCTTGTGTATTTTAAACATGTCGTCAACAAGAACAATCGGTATTTTGCTGTTGTTGATTCTAGAATCCGAGTATTCAAGAGCTGGCAGTTAAGGTGTTCGCGGAGCCACTGCTGAACAATTTTGAACTTTTTGTCTGAAGAACAGATTTCGACATTTTCACTAGATGTCCCAATTCTGCAAACCGCAATTTCCTTTGCAATATTAATAAGTCCATCACCTAACATGCCGTTAGCTCTGTTGACCGCCACGGTTGGGAAGGGAAAATACAAAAGCAGTGTTGCAATGGCAAGTGACAAAAAGTATCTCATAGATGTTCTCCAAATTGTCGCATTGGAACAACTAAGCTTTAACAATTCCAATTCTCTGTGGTTCGAATCCGGGGAAAACACTTTGTGTGTTTCGCAGTTCCATTTTGTTTGAAAGAACCTCGGACAAGACGGAGCGGTAGTCGTAGAGCACTTCCATCCCTGCTGGACCGAGAACCCATTTGGCTTCGTTGAGTCCTGGATAGTGTCCGATTACTTGTCCGCCGCGAATACCGTCGCCGATTATCATCGCCGCGAAGCCGCGACCGTGATCGGTTCCGAGTGATCCATTTTCATAGGTTCGTCTGCCGAATTCAGTGATGACTAGGGTAGTCACTTGCTTTCTACGGCTGGCGAGATCGGCGTCGAATGCTGCGAGTCCTTCGCCGAGCGTTTCGATCAGAGCGGCTTGCTGTCCGTCGACAGAACCTTGGACAAAGTGTGTGTCCCATCCGTCCAAATCTACGCATGCAACTTCCAAACCGACATCGGACTTAATCAAGCGTGCCACTTCTCGCAGACCGCGCGCAAAGTTTGAGTCAGGATAGTTGGCGCCGTTTGCTGGCTTATACTCAGCAGCGCGCAATGTTTCCACCCGCGTCAGCAACTTCAACGTATCGCGACCGGGCGAAGAAAGTAATCCAACTTCGGAGCCATACAACGCAGTCAAAGCTTGTGCAACCACAACAGGATTTTCGCATGGAGCCTTGATCCGTATATCATCAATTGTGGAAATCGCGCTGGCGCCGGGTGCTCCACGCAAGGATTCCGGCAGCATTGGTCCAATGGAAACAGCAGAGAGCGGCGTAAGATTGTTTCCAAAACGCGCGCGCAGATAACGAGCGAGCCAACCGCCACCAGATGCTTTCTTGAAGGCATCTCCATGTTCCATTTGATCTTGAGTCTCAAAGTGCGAACCTGTTGGATTGTCGGTGCCAACCGCCTGTACGACCGCCATTCGCCCTTCTTTGTAAATGGGCAAAATCGGTGCGAGCTTTGGATGTAGCGAATAGAAATCGTCGAGTTTTATCGACGAGTCATTTCCTTTTCCACTTTTCGGATGTGGGATTGAGATCGTTGGTCTGATTTTGTAGTAGGTGTCATCCGCGTATGGGACAAACATGTTCAACGTGTCGGCGCCACCACGCAGGAAGACACACACAAGGGTTTTGTCGCTCGCGCTGCTCAGGGCATCCGAGCGAAGTGCAAGTCGTTTCAAGAATTGTCGTCTCGATTGGTCCGGCATATCTCCTACACCTTCTGAAACGCGGGAGAGGAAAGAATCAAGCCAATGAGTTCATCGCGCACTTTCTCATCTTTGAAGTCTCTGCGCGACACATAGTCTTTGAACGCCTTGCTCTCTTCCTGATTTGGACGGCGTCCAGCCATGTATGCGAATAGAACTTCAGGAGTCTTCTTGATGTTCTCGAGATCTTCCAATCCGATAGCGGAGCAAAGAGTATCAAGTGAAACATTTGCTTTTTCGATGGTGTTGGAGCAAAGTGCGAATGCAAAATTCCAACGCCACAGGAGCGTTCCAAGCCAGGGATTTGCTTCCATAGGATAGCCATCCGGCGTTGGATACTGAAACGGTCCGTGTCCCATGCGAGTCAGATACTCAAGAACTTCATCGCCAGCCATAGTATCGGCACCGGTGGCACGCAAGCAGCTCACAACATATTGGAATGGACGTTTCATTTTCGAGCCGGCAGACTCTTTGAATTCCTTAGAATAGAGAATTTCTCGCAGCATCGGTTTGATCTGTCCGCCATTCTCGGAAAAGCGCTTTGCTACTCTGTTTACTAATGACTGGGGAGGTTCTTCAGAAACAAAATGTGCCACCAACTTTTTCGCAATGTACTTAGCAGTCGATGGATGATTGCAAGCAATCTCGACTAGAGCTTCAACATCTTTAGCGCCACCACCGGCAGGAATTTTCTTGCCCAGTACATTCTTCTCCCCGTCATCATGCAGGTTGGGATCGAAATATGCTGTACCTCGTTTAGACCCGCTATCTAAGCGCCAACCCGTCAAGCAACGAGCGGCTTCGTACACATCCTTTTGAGTGTAGCCGCCATCGACTCCGAGCGTGTGCAGTTCTAAAAGTTCGCGCGCATAATTCTCATTCGGAATTCCGTGCGGACCTTCTTTCTTGTTTTCTTTTCCATCCAAGTAGACTAACATCGCTGGCGATGTCGCGCTCGCCAAGACGAGATCGCGAAAGCGGCCGAGAGCGTTTTTCCTAATGACCGACCTGTCATCAGTGGCTTTCAAATAAATGCAGTCGCCTTTTTCGATGTAGATGTTGAAGTGGTCGCTTAAAAATTCGACCATCGATTCCAGCAATTGGCGCTTGCTGTAAACGCTGCGCATCAGGTGATAGCGGCAGAGGTCCTTGCGCAGGGCCTCGCGCTTGAACTCATAGCACGTGCCAGGATCGAGAAACACACTCTCAAAACGTTTCGCGCGAAAATCGCAAAGTCCATCGTCGATTTTCTCCGGCTCAAGCTGTTCTTCTATCCAAGCTTTTTCGCCTTTTTTCTTTATTCGTTCAACATCACCTGGCCACGGTCCGAAACCTGCGCGCGAGATCAAGTGAAACGCCGGGTCAATGTCGCGACCATTTGTCACTGCAACACTCTCTGGAATGCCACCACCAAGTCGGCTCGCAACGAATCCATTCAGATTACTGCATCCTGCCAGAGGCAGCGCGCAGCCAAGCAATCCGCTGATTGCCAAAAACTCTCGTCTACTGAGCTCGGAAGTCATTCACTGCGACCTTAGGATCAGATGCCGCTTTGTGTTCAGAGCCAAGTTTCGCATCCGACAAGTGATCAGCACCTCGTGTATCGCGTCTAGATTTTCGCTGACCGAGAAGTCTCAACGTGATTGCTCCTGCACCAGCAATCAGTGAGATAGGCATGATGCAAAACCATCCAAGAACAGGAAACACAAATGAAAGAACAAGAACGGTGCCACCACGCAAAGTGCCTTTCCATGGGCGCTCTCTATCCACGGGAGACGGCAATTTTCGACCTAGCAACGTAGCAAGACCTGCGGTTCCGATATTCGAGTAGAGCAGAAACCCTCCCAGAACGAGAAGCGAAGCAACATCAAAGACCGGATGCATCTTCCCGCCGAGCGATGCCACTGCTATGAAAGCAACAACAGCGATGGGCAAACCAACGAAAAACGGTTTCACACGATGGCGGTCCATGTAATCAGCAGCAGCTTCAACATGATTGGGAAATAGACCGAGACAAAGCAACCAAAGCGCGGGGAATGCCAGCAGCACGCCGACAGTCACGAGAAACCACATAATCACATCGGCTACAAGCATGAAACTCACCTGTTGGACGTCGGTGACTTAGGTTTCTATATCATGCCCAATTTGGTGCTATTTCTTCGACACTGACGGGGTCGAAAACCTCAAAGCGTCCACCTGCAACCAGTTCACGGCATTGTCGAATAGGAGCTTTCGTTTGGTCGCCTCTGTGAATTCAGCAACCGAATCGATTAACTCGCCTGGTCTGTCCTCGCCCAGAGGGAAAGGGTAATCGCTGCCCAGGACGACTTTATCTTCGCCAAAAATGGAGACAATCTGGCGGAGAACTTCTTTGTCGTGAACCAGTGAATCCACATAAAAACGCCCGAGATAATCACGGGGCGCGACTTTATTGTCTATGGCGCAAAGGTCCGGGCGGACTTCGAAGCCGTGCTGTATCCGCCCGACTGTAAACCCGAAAGAACCGCCCCCGTGTGCAAAAGCGATTCGGAGTTTCGGCAGGCGTTCGAGAACACCGCCAAATATGAGCGAGCAAATCGCCCGGGTCGTTTCCGCCGGCATCCCCACAAGCCACGGCAACCAATATTTCTGCATTTTGTCCTCACCCATCATCTCCCAGGGGTGAACAAAAATCGCGGCGCCCAATTCCTCTGCCGCCTGAAACACGGGGAACAGGGCAGGATCATCG
>DTSE01000491.1:5827-6934 GCA_012965515.1 Candidatus Melainabacteria bacterium
AGAGCCGATTTGGATGCCCTGAAACTTCAAATCGCGCATGCAGCGCTCGAGTTCTTTGATAGCGAGTTTCGGGTCTTGCAAAGGCAAGGTGCCCAAACCCACAAAACGCGCCGGGTTTGTTTTGACGGTTTCCGCAAGATCGTCATTGAGAAAACGCGCAATCGCCGCTCCATCCTCGGGTTTCGCCCAATAGCTGAACATCACGGGCACAGTCGAAAGCACCTGAGCATCGACATGAACTGCGTCGCACTCCGCCAGACGCTGCCCGCCATCCCAGCAATTGCTTTCAACTTCGCGGAAAAACTTGCCATCGTCCTTGAGCATGCGCGCCTTGCAGGGCATGTGATGGTCGAGCGTGATGAATCCGCCGTAACCGAATTGCTCTTTCCACTTAGGAATTTCGCGCGGCAAAATGTGCGTATGAATGTCGATTCTTGGTAGCGCCACTGACCCTTGAATACCTCAATGTTTAGTATGCAATCTGCATAATATACACTTCCTGGGAGCGCAGGCGGCTCGCCTGCACCGGGTAACGTCAAAATGGTTAGTCTCAGCGTAGGGGCGACTCCATGCGTCGCCCGTGTATTATTTGAACCGGGCGATGCATGGCATCCATCTACAGAAGAAAAGGCGCATGCAATGCGCCAGCTACCAAAAACGGGCGCATGCAATGCGCCCCCACGCTAAATCACAATGAGCATCAATCTCCATCGCCTAGGCGCCATTATCAAAATCATCGCCAACCAGCCGGGCATTACGCTCAGCAAGTTGGTGAAAGCACTTAACGCGCAGAAGATCGACGTGACGGAGCGCACGGTCGCCAAGGACATACTCATTCTAAAAAATGAGATGAACATGCTGCCCAAGAAAGAGCGTCTGCGCAGCGGATACTTGCTCAATGAGATTTTCAGCCTGTCAGACAGTGAGGTCGATCTGGTTCTCGATGCGATGCACACTTTCGGCGCGAAGCTTAGTGATGACGAGGCGTCGACGATGCGCGATCGGCTTATTGAGTATCTAAAGGAATCGGGCGGCAAGAAAGTCCCCGGGCGTTCCATCAGCCACAGAACGATTTACAAGAAGACAAAAGATCAGCAGGAAATAGAA
>DTSE01000492.1 GCA_012965515.1 Candidatus Melainabacteria bacterium
CGCAAAAAGATATTACCCAAATACATTCCAAGATTTCAGTGAATCAGGCTTTGGTTCATTGATGGGTTTTGTGCCAAAAGGAAATTTGCGCTGGAGTTTTCCGGCCGAGGGTGCTGTTGATACTTCGGCAGCAGTTTATAAGGGCGCTGTTTATGTGGGCTCCGACGATGGGTATCTTTATGCCCTTGCGGAAAATACCGGCCGATTGGTCTGGAGAGCAAAGCTGGGCGACAAAGTAAAATCCTCACCGGCTGTCGATGACGACGTGGTCGTTGTTGGATGCGAAGACAAAAAATTGTATGGAGTCAACGCGAAGACCGGAAAAATTCTCTGGACGATGGACACGCAAGACCGCATCTCATCTTCTCCTTCCGTGTTCAGCGGTGTGGCATATGTCGGTGGATGGGACGGAAATGTATATGCCGTCGATATTCACAGCGGTGCAGTGAAATGGAAATTCCAAGGCGAAGGGCGCATCACATCGTCACCTGGAATGACCGGCGATTCGATCGTCGTCACTTCGCACGGTGGATACATCTATAAATTGAACATGAATGACGGATCGCTCGAGTGGCAATTCAAGACGGGCAGCAAAATCTTCTCGTCGCCACTAATAATGGATGGGCATGTTTACACCGGCGGCTGGGACAAAAATTTCTACTGCGTCGATCTCTCGACCGGTAAGCTGAAGTGGAAAGTACCAGGGGCTGAGAGTTTTAGCGTCTCGCCCGTCGGAGCCAACGGAAAAGTTTTTGTCGGCAATGACGATCTGAAAATGTATTGCCTCGATGCGCACACCGGAAAAATGCTCTGGAAGACCCAATTGAATAGTCCCGTTCCGCTACTCTCATCTTCGCCTGCTATCGCCGGCAATATGTTGTATGTCGGAAGTTCTGACGCAAACCTCTACGCGATTGATTGCCGCAACGGCGGAATCAAGTGGAAGTACAAAACACAAAGACCGATCGTCAGCTCGCCGTCGATTTCATCGTCAGGTGTATTTGTGGGATCGCAAGACGGAAATCTATATTTGATCAACTAAATCTGTACTGTCGACGCCATACGTAGACAGTACAAAGCAAACACAATTTGCCTTACGGAATTTCGTAGGGCTCTTCCTTCTTATTAGTAGATTTCTTTTCCTCTTCCTTCGGCTCTTCTTCCTCATCGCCCAAGTCAAGAGGTTTTATCTTCTCCAAATTCTTCTTGGAGTTCTGTTTGTAGAAAGCAATCGCCGCTTGATACTGCGCAGTCTTCAGCGCTTTTACATATCTAGGTACGAGCTGCAAATATTCCATCGGATCGATCAATTCTTTCGTATCCGCCTTAACGACCGTGTAGTGGACGTGTACTCCGGTGGAGCGGCCTGTTGTTCCTGCATAACCTAAAACGCGACCGCGACAAACCCACTCACCGGGGCGAACGCAAAACGCGTTCAAGTGCCCGCAGATTGTGCGAATTCCGGGATACGGATAAGGATGGAAAACTTCGACATGATATCCGAGTGCTCCGCGCCAACCGACTCGAATCACTTGCCCATCAAGCAAGTTGTAGACTTCCTGATTCAAGCGTGCGCCCAGGTCGACGCCGGAGTGAAAGTCGCCGCGTCCTGTGACCGGGTGGATTCTGAAGCCTGCTTTCGATGTGACCAAACCCATACCAACCGGAGAATATGGAATGTCGTCACGCATGGGGGAGACAAGGTAGCGCGGATAGAACGGTTCGGGTCCGTGCGGAGACGTGTAAGAACTAGCAAGGCTTGCAACCGAAAGCGCCGGCAAACTAACCAGCGCCAGGAGTGATGGCAAAAACGCAGAAAATCGCCGCTTCGCGCGACGATTCGAATTTGAAAGCGGACACGCAATTTGGTTGCGTCCGTGGGATGCCACTATAAAACTCCGGTGCAGCTGCGGTAGACACTATATGTCTTACCACGGAAAGAGGCTACTTTGACTGATTCTTGGAAACCAGGGGGTTATGAAACTCTATGGATGGACTGCGAAAAACAGTGGACGAGCTGTTCAATTGATTGCCACTATCCCCGGCCGCAGCGCGTTGAGAATCACGATACAAGCGGGGCCGAGCATGGGAAGTAAAATATTCGGAATAACTCCAATCAGAACGACCACGGCAATAATGGCTGCACGGCCAAAGTTGCTGATAGGCGCAAAAAACCAGTGCAATGAGCACAAACCAACTTCCCAAATAAAAAACGTTGAAATCACAGTGCGTGCAATAGGGTGGTTGAGAAAGGGTGTTAAGAACCCCGGCACAGTCAAATAAGTGCACATGTACACGAAGAACTGCACACCAACTAATGATCCATAAATGAGCAGTAGTTTCTTTCGCTCGGCTGCGACCGCTTCTTCTGTCCGCGCAGCGTTTTGCGGACGATTGAGGAGAATGCCTTCACCATCTGATATTGGATTTGTCATCGATTGAAATTAGAGGCAGAGGGGACCCTGGATGCCTTCAATCAATCTACCACGCACTAGCCGTTACTGCGTGTCGCTATTGCTGATGAATCATGTTGTCTTTGCCGTTGTTGGCGATGTCCGGCGTTGCCTGTCCACGCGCCCAGGAGACAGCGTTGAAATTGCCATTGGTGACAACTTCTTCGATTCGCTCCGACTTGACGATATTATGATTACCGTTGATAGTGATGCTTCCCAGCTTGCCTGAAAGGTGCAGCTGGCAGTGGTTTCCATTAATCACAATGTCGTTGCCGTTGCAGTGCCCTTTGATGATTTGATTGTTTTCGTTGATCACTAGATCATTCAATTCATTTGCGACGATTGATCCTCTCGAGGCGCCCTCGTTGACGCTGACAGAGGCTCCTTCCGGTCTTCCCGAGTTGATATGGATGGTATTGCCTGGGTTGACGATGGTCGTTGAGGTGGTGGTTGTGTTCGACGCAAGGTTGACGCCGAGTTCTTTCGCCAAAATGCTAATTCTCGTCTTCAACGGACCAGCGCCTTTTTTGCCGAGGTTGTCTACTTCGAGTTTCTCAACGCGAGCCATCAAAGGCATAGCGGGAAAGGTCTTTCCGTAGATCTTCATTTCGATGAGAGAAACCTGCTGACCTGCGCCACCAGCGGTTTGTGTGACTGTGGTTGTTTTGAGGGTGTTTGTGCCAGTGCGTTTGGTGGTCGATGTAATGTTAGTCCCGACGCCCTGGTTTGTTTGAACATTGATGCCTGAGCCGAGGTTGACGCGCGAGCGATTTCCGCCATTTGCGCTGTCTATTTGTATTCCGCCAGCGCCCATCCGCACGTGTGATTTGCTTCCCGAGCTGCGATCATTCATATTAATGCCGCCAGGTCCAATAGTAATTGTGCTTCCGTCCTCACCTTGTACGGAAATTTGCGCGAAACTTGCGGTAGTGCAAAACAGGAAAAGGGCTGCAACTGCGCCAAAAGCTTTCATGGACGAACCTCCAAACATCGAAGAGGCGTCTATTGTAATTCGTATTTGCCGGCACGTTGTTACTGACTTGTTATTGAATTATCCGACCAATCATTTATTCGAAGGTTGGTTTTGCTGTGCTGGAGCCGGCTGTGAAAAGTCGAGGTGTTTGAACTTTTGGCTTTCAAATACGTGCAATATCGAACGAAGCCTGTTGTGGTAGGGCTCGGCTAATTTCATGTTGCGCATGAATTCCTTATTCTTCGCATACTTGCCGGATTTGTAGTCAGCCCAGAGTTGTTTCTCTTCATTCATCTTGAGCGGTCTACTTATGTGGAGCGCGGCGGTTGCTTTCTTCATGATCGCTGCGTATTCGCGAGCAAAATCAGAAACGGTGGAGTTGTTTTCTTCGACTTCAAAGAGTCCCTTGGACTGAGCCGCGTCCACTTGTTTTGTGCTCTTTGTGCTCGTGTCGTTTGATTTAGAAACTGTCGGTCTTGTGGCGCTTTGTTTCGCACTATTCGATTTTGCTTTGCTGTCAGTTTCCGGTAGTTTTGCGAAACAATCAGTTGCCCCGAACAACGGCATAAGGGCGGAAATGGCGATGTACTTTTTGATGTTGCTTGGCATTAGTTTGAAAGAGAAGCCTTTCCAATCTACCACGTAAACTTTTGACCGGGCGACGCATGGCGTCGCCCCTACAAAAAAAGGCGCATGGATTTGCCCAGAAAAAGGGCGCATGCAATGCGCCCCTACGCGAGCTCCTACTCTGTTAACCGGGGAGGAGTTCGTCTAAGAGTTTGTTGATGACTTGGGGGTTGCCTTTGCCCTTCAAGGATTTCATCGTCTCGCCGAAGAAGAATTGGCGGACTTTGACTTTGCCGGATCGAAACTCTGCCAGTTGATCGGGGAATTTGGCAATCACTTCTTCAACGGCTGTTTTCAGACCAGCTTCATCGGAGACTTGGGCAAGTCCTTTGTCTTTGATGATTTGGTTGACGTCGCCGCCATCTTTCAGAAGTTCCGGCAACAGTTGTTTTGCAGTTGTGGTGCCGATTGTTCCTTTATTGACGACATCGGCGAGGTCAGCAATTGTTTTTGGAGTAGCTTTGAGTTGCGTGAAATCGAGATTGTTCTCGTTCATAAAAGCGAGAGCTGGACCCAAGAGCCAGTTGGCGACAGTCTTTGCGTTTGCACCGAGTTTCAATACCTCGTCATAAAAGTCGCTCATATCCTTGTTTTCAGCAAGAATGTAAGCGTCTTCCGCGGATACGCCGCATTTTTCCACATAGCGCGATCGGCGTGCTTCGGGCAATTCCGGCATCGCTGCTTGAACTTCTTTCACCCAGTCGCGGCTCACGTTGAATGGGACTAAATCAGGCTCGGGGAAATACCTGTAATCATGCGCATCTTCTTTTGAGCGCATTGCAAATGTTTTTCCTGTCGCTTCATTCCACAATCTGGTTTCTTGAACAACCTTGCCGCCGCTCTCTACGAGCTGGATTTGGCGTTCTACTTCGGAATTGATGGCGCGTTCAACAGCCTTGAAGCTGTTCATATTCTTTATTTCAGTGCGTGTGCCGAGTTCCGCAGAGCCGGCTGGTTTTATGGAAACGTTGGCATCACAACGGAAGCTTCCTTCTTCGAGATTGCCGTCGCAAACATCGACGTAGCGAAGCAAGGTGCGCAATTCCGTGAGATACTCACGCGCATCTTCTGCGGATGTAATGTCCGGTTCGCTGACGATTTCCAGCAGTGGAACACCAGCACGGTTGTAGTCCGGGCATGAGTGAGTTGAACCATGCAAACCTTCTGCGCCTGCGTGAACCAGCTTGCCAGCGTCTTCTTCGAGGTGGGCGCGTGTGATTCTGACTTTCTTTCCTTTGACGGTCAGATGTCCTTGTTTGCAAATCGGTTTGTCGTATTGCGAGATTTGATAACCCTTTGGTAGGTCTGGATAAAAATAGTTTTTGCGATCGAATTTGGATGTTTCCGCAATTTCGCAATTCAAAGATAGACCTGCGCGAATTGCAAGCTCCAGTGCACGCTTATTCAAGACCGGCAAGACACCAGGCATTCCGAGGCAGATCGGGCAGACTTGATCGTTTGGTCCCTGTCCGAATTCAGTCGGGCAAGAACAAAATATCTTGGTGTTTGTTTTCAGTTGGGCGTGGACTTCCAGCCCAATCACTGTGTCATATTTCATTGTCGGTCTCTTTGGTGCGGTCGAAGCATGACGTCGACCTGGCTGCCGACTCCATGAACCTGCTGGGGACCGACTATTTTACCCTATTAAAAGGTCGACGCATGGCGTCGACCCTACAGGAGTATTCGCTATTCGTTATTGTTCGTTATTCGTTGGTTTTAGGCGGCTCTACCGGTGTTTCGGTGGTGGTGGTTTCGACCGTTTTCTTGGTCTCTCCGCCATCCTTCTTCTCGATCTTCTCTTCTTTTACTTTTGTTTCTTTCACTCTGCCCGGCGCGCCGAACATCATGTGGAAGAGAGGATTGCGCTTATTGAGCACCTGTGTGAGCTGCTTGGCTACGACGTCTACATCGTTGGCAGTTTTCTTGACTGACTGCATAGTTGCCGATACGTCGGTCGCGAAGTTCGGTTGATTTACCAGCGTATTTGCCTTGTTGACTGCTTCTTTTGCATTCTCGGTGATTTGTTTGAGATCGCTTCTGAGACCCTGATCGCCAGTCAATTTGTCGATCTGCTTCATTGAGACGGCGATGCTTTCCGTCGATGAGCTGAGTTTCGTCATCATATTCAGCATGTCTTCGCGCAGCGGTTTGTCTTCCAGTGTTTTGGTTAAATTGCCGAGCGCCGATTTGACATTCTCAGATGTTTCCCGGGCTAATTGAGCTGTTTCTTTGAGATCGGTCGTCAGAGTCGGATTGTCGAGAATCTTCTTCATCCGAGTGGAAACGCCCTTCACGTCTTTGAGAGTGCTAGAGCCTTCGTCGAAAAATCTGGTTGCGGACAGTGATGTATTGCCGAATTTATCCGACGTTCCTTTCAAGCTTTCTGTAGCCGAAGAGAGTTTTTCCATGTTCTTGTCCAGCTTTTCGGCTGCGGATTGAATGTTGGACATCGTCGCGCCGGATTTTTCCAGCGCTGTTCTCAGGCTCGTTCTGGACTTTTCTGCAGCAATGTCATCAGTGAAACTGCTGAAATTTGTCGCAATCTTGTTGAGATAAAGCTCGGTGCGAACAGGGTTTTCGCCTTCTACAATCGAATCGGTGGGGATTACCGCCGGTGCTGGTTCGCCTTCTTTCACGTCAGGCAAATTGATTTCAATGTACTTGGCACCGACCAGGCCGAGCGTTTGAATGGTGACTTTGGACCCTTCGGTGATCGGCACATCTGTAGTCGAAATCTTCAAATGCGCGATGACTTCGTTCTTTCCTTTGAGATCGATTTTCTCCACAACGCCCACGCGTACGCCGTTCAAGTTGACCGGTGCGTTGTTTGCCAAACCGGCAACGTCGGCAAATCGCACGCCGAAGCGTTGCGGTGCT
>DTSE01000493.1 GCA_012965515.1 Candidatus Melainabacteria bacterium
CACCTCAAGCCCTAGCAGAGGCGGCGTTGTCCGCTGCAACGGCTCTGAGAAATGCCGAACCTTGGCACATTCATCTGGCTGATGAGCAAACCGAGGTGGAACGGCAGATCTCCCTCATGGGAGAGCTCGATGTGGCAATCGATTTGGGTGAGCTTGAGGTCGTCTATCAGCCAAAGCTTGATTTGAAGACTGATCGTATCACCAGTGTTGAAGCACTCGTACGTTGGAATCATCCGCAACGCGGTCCGTTACGACCCGACCTGTTTATTCCGATGGCCGAAGATGCGAACCGGATATGCGACCTGACCTTGTATGTTCTGCAAAGAACCATCGATGATTTGGCCGCTTGGTGCCAGCATGGTCTTGTCGTCAGCGCTGCAGTCAATATTTCTGCAAAGCTGGTCTATTCAAACGAATTCATCGACAAGGCGAAGCGGATCCTAGCGGAGACAGGAATTCCACGGAATCGTTTGATTTTCGAGGTGACTGAATCAGCAACAATCGATGATCCCAGCGCCGCTGTCGCCGCGCTTCAGCACTTTCGCGATCTTGGCATCGCAATCTCGATGGACGATTACGGCACAGGCCAGTCGACATTGACTTATCTCAAGCAGCTTCCCCTGTCTGAACTAAAGATCGACCGGAGCTTTGTTCAGCACGCCCACGAGGACGCAAACGATGCGCTTCTTGTTCAGTCGACCATCGACCTTGCGCATCGGCTTGGTTTGCGAGTTGTTGCAGAAGGAGTGGAGGATCGAAGCTGTCTCACCTTCCTTCGGGAAGCGGGCTGCGATCTTGCTCAGGGCTATTTCATTGGAAGACCGACCAGCCCAGAAGAAATAAGGGAAATGCTTACATCGCATACGTCACTTGCGGCCTGAACGCGACTAACAATTTTCTGCTTATCGACTGATAGCACTCGGCACGCTAGGCACCATTCATTGTTAAGCGAACGTCCGCTTTTGGGTTGCTACATCAATCTCTCGAATGACCGTTATGAGGGCGCTTCACGGAACTTCCGAAACTGGGCCGAGAGAATACTGTCCTCTCCATTTTTTGCAGGCACACAAGCCGACCTGCTCAATTGCAGGTGCGGATGGCCAATCCGGGGCGACAGTTTATGCGTGAATGCCCCAATCAACCGCAGTGAAGTACAAAGCGACTTCATCACCACGACCTTGCTCAACCAATTGCCGCGCGGTCAGCTTACCAAATCCTGGAATTGGTTGCGTGTCGTACCACTCCGTGGCGAGCCGTTCTGAAGCGAACCGGGACGCGATCAGCGCCTTGATATCTGCTTCTGTCACTTGGGTCATTTCGAATGCTGCCCGTATCTACGGACCACACGCCGATTGACGAACGTTGACGATGAAAAGAGACCATTCGCACGCGATAACTCTTCACGTGTGACGTCACCTCGAGGCAAAGCTTGGGCATCGTCGTCTCGCTGCGGCTGATTTTCAGCTCGACGCTCAATGAGATTGAAGGTCAGTTTATCGTTCATGCTCAGATAGTGACTTACTTCGGCATGAGACGCAAATCACTTGATTGCGTCTCAACTGTCAACTTTGCGGCCGGTTGCTGTCGGTCCGCTTTTGGGTGGCGGATTGCTGAAAGCTGTCGTTCGGCTAGCGATCCGTTCTTGCCGCTTTTGCTGAGCTAGAGGTATGTCGAGAGCGGACAGCGGTAACGACCGGATGCGGACCTTCCACTGAGCTTCCACTTTTCCCGGAGGTTGCCCTTCGAACCCATTTTCTAAGCCATAAGCCGCCGCCTCAATCTCTCGGATACAATGCACAAGCAAATCGAACGAGAAACCGTTCCGATCCAGATTTCTGATGCGAGCCATAC
>DTSE01000494.1 GCA_012965515.1 Candidatus Melainabacteria bacterium
TCCGGCAACTCAATCGGACACGCAAACGCAGAGTTGGCTAAACCTCCGATTTCACTATGTGAGGTGCAGGGCTATCTTTACGCTGCACGTCTGGCTGTTGCAGAGATTGCGTCATTACTGAAAAAAGACGAATTAGCAGAGCGTTTGCACGCCCAAGCGGCGAAATTGAAGCGCGATTTCAAACGCGATTTCTGGATGCCCGAGCACGAATTTCCTGCATTGGCACTCGACGGTGAAGGAAAGCAAGTTAAAGTGTTCAGCTCCAATGCGGGTCACTGCATTTGGTCTGGAATCCTTGATGGAGAGATGGCGCAACGCGTAGCAGACCGCATGCTGGCACCGGATATGGACTCGGGTTGGGGGCTGCGAACCCTCTCGACACAAGCGTCCTATTACAATCCGATGAGCTATCACAATGGCTCAGTATGGCCGCATGACAATGCGATCATTCTCGAGGGCTTTAGAAGAATTGGACGAATTCGTGATGCTCACTATCTTCTCAGCGCAATGGCAGCAGTTGCTCAGCATCAAAGAGACTTCCGCCTTCCCGAACTTGTGTGCGGTTTTGAGCGCACAAACTGGGGCAGCCCGATTGACTATCCAGTTTCATGCTCACCGCAAGCCTGGGCTGCCGGCAGTATTTTTCAAATGCTCAGCTCTTGCGTAAACTTCGTTCCGGATGCGCATAGAAAGACGTTGCGCATCGAAGAGCCTTGCCTGCCCGAGTGGCTCGAAAAGGTTACTTTCCATAATCTGAAAGTTGGCAATGCCGAACTTGATATCGCATTTAGTGCGGTGAACGGACACACAAGTTGCCAAATCTTGAGAAAGAACGGTGACCTGAAAGTCATCATTGAAAATTAGGAACCAAAAGTTGAATCACGAATCTGATTCAAGAGAACTAAGTATGAATCGGAAGCTGAAAATTGAAAACAAAAACCACTAATGAAAGAGGTGCTTTAAATCATGCGTATTGCCCAACTGGCTCCACTGGCTGAAAGTGTACCCCCGAGGGGATACGGCGGTTCGGAGCTTGTAGTTAATCTGCTTACTGAAGAACTTGTGAAACGTGGACATGACGTCACACTTTTTGCCACAGCAGATTCGCAAACGCAAGGTCGCTTGATTGAGTGTGCCCCAGAGGGGCTGCGCGCATCCAGCATCGCACCGACGAGGTGGCATGCTTATAACATCAAAGCACTGGTCAAGCTGGAAGAGATGCAAGGGCAATTTGACATTATCCACAACCACATGGGCTATGCCGCGCTGCCTGCCCTCAGCAAATTCCGTTGTCCTGTCGTAACGACGAACCACAATCCGCTCTACGACTACTGCAAAGACATTTACTTTGCATACGGAAAAATGCAGTTCATTTCGATAAGCGATGCCTACAAAAGATTGAACTATCCGGACAAGGTCAATTACATCACTACCGTTTATAACGGCATTAATCTTGACGAGTTTTCAATTGACGAGAATATCCAAAGGAAGCATCTTCTTTTCCTCGGTCGACTTTGCGCCGACAAAGGCACAAAGGAAGCAATCGAGATCGCTTGCAGACTGGGCATGCCAATAGTTCTTGCCGGCAAGGTAGACCGAAACGATGAGCCATACTTTAATGAGTTCATCAAGCCAATGTTGAAGCTGCCCAATGTGGAATTCGTAGGCGAGGTTTCGACAGAACAGAAAAACGCACTCTACAATTCAGCAATTGCAACGCTCTGCCCGATCAATTTCGAAGAGCCGTTTGGATTGGTTTTCTCCGAATCACTTGCATGCGGAACGCCGGTTATGGCTTTCCGGCGCGGTGCCGCACCTGAGGTAATCTCAGATGGAGAAACTGGT
>DTSE01000495.1 GCA_012965515.1 Candidatus Melainabacteria bacterium
TCAGTCGCCCAGCTTGTGAGAACCTCAGAACGATGTGCTGACAATCGAACGCCTAGCGGATCATGCAGAGAAGGCGAAACGAAGCACACACTATCAGTGACTCCGTACGAACTCAGAATGTCCGTTCGCATTCCCTCTTCATCTACTGGAATTTCCACAATCGACATTGCATTGAGATCCAATATTGATGCAATATCAATTGAACCTGGAGCTTCCATAACACACGTCGAACGTCCTTTCGTTGTCAGACGAACAATGAAATCGATACACGACTTGTAGTCGGAGAAAATAATCAGATTTTCGGCGCTGCAGTTGACACCGGAATCACGCTTAAGCTGCTCACAAAGCACTTCTCGGAACGACACCAGTCCACAAGAATCTTGATCCAGCCTGGCTCGTTTCGCAGACTGCTTGCGAAGTGTCTTCAAATATTTGTGTGTTAAATAGTTCTTGTTATAAGTACCTTGCGGCGCAACATCGTCAGACGGCGGACGAAAGTCAAGCTGCTCGCCACGGGCATCTCCATCGTAGTCAGTATCCGAATTACCGTTCGCGACGACCATACTTCGATACTGGTCTGCGTGCGTTAGTGGTGTGGCACCACTTCGTGGCAGCACATAGATGCGTTTGCGTTCTTCCGCAGAAAGATAGCCATAGCCTGTCAGTTTCGAAATTGCTTTGGAAACTGTTTCTCGTGACACACCCAGCATCGAGGACATGTTGCGCAGAGATGGCAGACGCCCTTCGCAAACATCTTCCAATTGCCCATCATCAAGGGCTTTCTTTATAAGGAAGAATATTTGATCGTGCAGAGGCGCTGATGCCTGCGAGTTCAACTCATTTGCTATTGAGCGCAACGATACACTTTTCGAAGGTGCTTGCGAAGCATCTTGCGAATGACTGACACCGACGGTGGTGCCAACATATGCTGCTGGTTGAAAAACATTTTGATTAGCTGATGAATATTCCACAAATGTCACCACGTCAAAAAATTAGCCGCCCAGTAAATGCACCGCGGGGGCGGTCGAAACCGCCCCTCGGTGTATCATCCCCTTCACACTTTCAATTTGTTTTGGCTGGGCTAAAGCGCAACTACCAATGTCGATATCCTATGGAAAATGCAGGTACAAATCTGGAATTTTTTGTTGATTTTCCGTGTATGCGAGATCTATACGCTGACGCATATTTCCATCGCGCAACTCGCAAGGTACTCATCCACGTTGCTTGCTAAAGGCAGTGCTTTGACTGTTTCTCTATAGTCGATGAACTCGAGAAATGGCTGTTCTGGTGTGCTTTCTGCGTGATACATTTCAAAGATTTGCTTGCCGATTGTTTTTACAGCAGACATTGTTTCGTTGTCAGAACTCATGCTGACACCTCAGCACTTTGCTTTACTTCAGCAGCTACAGTTTGGAATAAATCCAACAGTAGATTTACTTCCGGCAAGATTCCAGCAGAAACTAGACTCGCACTTGCAGTTGCTGCTACTGCACTGGAATTGAATTGAGCATTAGATAAGAACAACTCAAAATCCCAGGGACTGGTAGCAATTAAAGTCGTTCCGGCAAACAAAGAACCTTCGGTAGCAATCTCTTTCATTTAAGTAGCCTCCGTTAGACGCCTTGCAAGGCGCCGGAGTAGAATCGGGGTTTGGGGGGAGCGGGCACAGTTCTTACTGTGCAACCATAGTAACTTCACCGGTCGGAAGATTTCTGGAACAATTTGTGCATTTTTTGTGAATGCAAAATCTGGCTGGTCCAGGCAACCAGTTGCGGCTGGAAGCGATTTCGAGAACCTATATAATGTAGGGTCGACGCCATGCGTCGACCGCTTATTGCAACGG
>DTSE01000496.1 GCA_012965515.1 Candidatus Melainabacteria bacterium
TGTTTGAGAATAGCATCATCCCATTTGGCTACTCATTTATGGTTATAATTTCCCGCCCGCCTTAATATGACCTTTTGATGAATTATCTGGAAGCAAAAACATACTTGGAGAGTCTTGCTCCGACGCTTTCTCGTCCGACTTTGGACAGAATGAATCGCTTCGTTGCAGCATATCTGTCTCAAGAAGCTGATATTCCGTGCATTCACATCGGCGGCACTAACGGCAAAGGTTCCACTGTTGCAATTGCCGATAGTGTGTTGAGATCGCGCGGATACAAGGTGGGGCGATTCACCGGACCGCATCTATTGAGATGGAATGAACGTTTTCACGTCGATGGAAAAGCCATCAGTGATGAGGATTTCGCACGACTGGCCACAAAGCTGCGCGATATGTCGGAAAAGTTTGGTCAAGAAAATAAAGATGTCGGCCCGTTAACGTGGTTCGAGTTTCTCACCGCCATGGCATTCATGCATTTTGCCGAATGCAAAATTGATGTGGCTGTTGTGGAAGTCGGCTTGGGTGGCAGGTTTGATGCTACTACGGCGCGAACAAATCCGTTTGTGACTGCCATCACAAATGTCAGTCTCGATCACACTCATTTACTTGGTGACACTGTCGAGAAAATCGCATTTGAGAAAGCAGGCATTATCGAGCCCGGAATTTCAGTCATAACTGCATGCCATGATGCTGCTCTTGATGAGGTTTTACGCGTAGCGCGGGAGAAGATGTCGCCTGTCTATGCTTTAGCCAACAACGATCAAATTGTTCTCTACATCAATGGAAAGCGAGAAGCTTCCAGTCCCGCTGCTCCGCTCTTGAGTTTGCTTAAGGAAAACCTTTCTCTGCTGGGAAATCATCAGATTCAAAACGGATTGCTGGCACTGCTAGCGGTGGCGAAGTTTTTGATCGTCGACAAGGACGTGAAAGTGCAAATGTCCGGTTCAAGTTCGGAGATTGCGCTCGGTAAAACCCCACCCTCGCCTGAAGAACTGGTGGACGTGATTTACAAGTGTGATATGGAAACACTCAGCGCCGGGCTAAAAAATGTTAGATGGCCGGGGCGCCTGCAATATTTGCAAAACAAAGACATTCTTCTGGACGGTGCCCATAATCCTGCTGGTGCGCAGGCTTTGCGAGCTTTCTTGGACCAGAAATACCCTGGCTTTCGACCGCTGTTTGTAATATCCAGTTTTGAAACGAAAGATGTTAGACAGCTTCTCAGCAGTCTCGTCCATAAAGGTGAGCGGGTGTTTGTGGCTGAAGCGAAAGGCCGTAGATCCAGTCACAGCAAGGAATTTCTTTTGCACTGCCTGACTTTGCTAGGGGCCAAAGGCAAGAGTTTTCCGAGCATCGCTGCAGCAGTCGATGCCGCGAGAGCAAGCAAGGAAAGGGATGAGTTTATAGTCATCTCCGGTTCATTTGCGGCAATAAAAGAGACGATGCAGCACTTCGGATATACGTATGTCGAAGACAGCTATCTCAGCAATACTCAGGCTTAGCGACCTCTCCACTTTCTTTGTTTTGTCCAATATGCGTTAAGCACCCCGAAGGGTATCGACAAGGTATCGCATGCATAGATTTGGGCGCTGATGCCACTCTTTGGGTATGAATTATCGCCACTTAACGGTAAAATCTTGCCTTGGGTGAGAGTTCGTGCAGAAAACGAGGTTCTCTTGACATCATCTGAAGTGACCTTCAATCTGGCTGGACACATACGCCACCAGGGTTTGCCAGTGCAAAACGTGCTGGTGCATGTCTACGATGTCTATCAACAAAACTCCGCAAACGGCAATGGCGGCGAAACTCCAGTAGCCGAGCAACGCTCCGGGGATCGT
>DTSE01000497.1:0-2986 GCA_012965515.1 Candidatus Melainabacteria bacterium
CCTTTCTAGCTCCCAACCCGCTAAATAAGCCGCATCAATTCGAGCAATTTTCGAATGAATAGGGGTTGAGGGGGGTTCCGTAATTGCTTGTAACACGCCCCAATTCTAGTCTTGTTGACAGATTTTTTCTTGGTTAGATATACTTTGCATTGACGCCTCCCCGGAGGCCATTTTGGTCTGTGCGGTTTTTTCAGACAAAACGCACAAGGCAGCTTTGAGCGTTTAGTTTCAAACCTATTTCTGTTCTCACGCACAGACCGGCAACACTAAAGACAAGATTCAGTTTCGGCTGAACGCGCAATTACCAATCGACAATGCATGCATAGGCTGTATTTAGCCGGTTGGGAGCTAGAAAGGGAGTAGAAAGCCGTGGCCAAGAAGGACGACCGGATCATCATCACGCTTGCTTGTGGCACTTGCAAACGCCGCAATTACACGTCGATGAAGAACAAGAAGAACGATCCGGACAGACTCAGCATCAACAAGTATTGCAAATGGTGCCGTCAGCACCTCGAGCACAAAGAAACCAAGCGCTAATTTGAGCGAGCGGTCGGACGCTCGGGCTCAGATTTGAGATCCCGACGTCCAAGTTCCAAAGAGGTCAAAAGAGTTGACCTTCAGGACTGATAGCACTTGACGTGTCCGACCCGCTACTAACTTTGCCCGACCTTGCCTGGTCGGTCCAAAGTGAATGCGCCTCTAGTTCAACGGTAGAACAGTGGTCTCCAAAACCATCGGTCAGGGTTCGATTCCTTGGAGGCGCGAATTTTTAAAAGGCCAGTCTTCTTCATTTCGGATGACCAAACAATTTGATGTCTACTCAGAAAAAAGATAAGGGCACTACACCGTCAACCAAGTTGACGGAAGCTGATGATTCATCCGAATCATCCGGGCAAAACGCCACCGAAGCTAAAGCAAAGGACGAAGCGCCCAAGGATAAGAAAGTGAAGGACGACGAAAAAGGAAAGAAAGACGAACAGCCTAAGAAGAAGGGCGAACAGAAGAAAGCGGCGATAGACGATACTGAGATAGAACTTGGTGAATCACTAAAAGATATTCGTCAATTCCTCAAAGACGTTGTTGTCGAATTCACGAAAATTACTTGGCCTGGAAAACAGCAGGTAATTCAGGAGACCCTCAGCGTGCTGTTTTTGGTGGCATTGATCACCATTGCAGTTCTCGGTTTTGACTGGTTTTTAGCTCACGCTATTTTCGGTCCTCTCGAACACTGGGCAAGATTGCACGGTGGTGGAGTTGGGCTGCACCACTAGGTTCTCAAGGCTGGCTTGGACAAACTAAAAGGAAAGTAAGGGACGATGGCTTTCATAAACAGTGACGGACAAAGGCGTTGGTATGCCGTGCAGACTGCATCCGGACACGAGAATAAAGTGAAGGAGCATATCGAAAAGCGCATCCTGACTATGAATGCGCAAGATAGAATCTTCGGCGTCATTGTTCCGGAAAAGATGGTGACCAAGGTCAAAGACGGCAAGCGCGTTGAGAAGAAAGAGCGCGAATACCCAGGTTACGTGTTTGTGGAAATGATCCTCGATGATGACTCCTGGCGGGTAGTCAGAGAAGCACCGGGCGTTACCAAATACGTCGGAGCAGGCAAGAAACCGATTCCCGTGCAAGACGGTGAGATCAGAAAGATTTTGAGACGGCAAATGGCCGTTACCGGTGTCAAAGGCAAGAAGCCTGCTGTCATCGATGTCAAGGTGGGCGATTACGTTCGTATTACGGGCGGACCGTTCGCAGACTTTACAGGAGAGGTAACGGAAGTCAACCTCGAACGCGAGCGAATCAAGGCGTCAGTCATCATCTTCGGTCGCGCGACCCCAGTAGAACTGGAGTTCAACCAGGTTATTAAAGTCTAAAAGTGATGCATTGGATGTCCAATGTGCCATAAAATCAGTAATTCTCGACATATATAGGATCTAGGGCCGTGAAAAAGGTAGTTGGCAAAATCAAACTGCAAATCCAAGCGGGTAAGGCAAACCCCGCACCGCCTATCGGACCTGCTCTGGGTCAGCATGGCGTCAACATCATGCAGTTCTGCAAGGAATATAACGCCAAGACACAGGACAAAGCAGGGACGATCGTACCGGTAGAAATCACCGTTTTCGAAGATCGCTCTTTCGACTTCGTTTTGAAGACACCGCCGGCATCCGAGCTTCTCAAGAAAGCTGCGAACGTCGAAAAGGGTTCTTCTCACCCGAACAAGACCAAAGTCGGTTCGGTTTCCAAAGAAAAAATCACCGAAATCGCCAAGATCAAAATGCCCGACCTCAATGCAACAACCATTGAAGCCGCTGAAGCAATGGTCAGAGGCACCGCCCGCAACATGGGCATCACAGTCCAAGAGTAATCACAAAAGTACAGAAGAACGCAGTAAGGAACTCGGATCATGGCTAAGCTCACCAAGCGCCAAAAGACCTTGAAGGCAATCAAAGAAAAATACCCAAATCCTTTGACCGCCGAAGAAGCATTCAAGGTTCTCAAGGACGAAAAAACCGTCAAGTTCGATCCCACGGTCGAAGTGCACTTCAGACTGGGTATCAACCCCAAGATGAATGACCAGCAAATTCGCTCCACAGTGAATCTGCCCGGCGGCACAGGCAAAGACGTTCGCGTCGCTGTTGTTGCCAAAGGTGAGAAGCTGACCGAAGCGACTGAAGCAGGCGCCGACGTAGTCGGAGCCGATGACCTCGTCGCCAAAATCGGCGAAGGCTTCATGGATTTCGACAAGCTTGTCGCCACCCCGGATGCAATGCTCATGCTCTCCAAGATGGGTAAAATCCTCGGACCGCGCGGCTTGATGCCCAACCCGAAAGATGGCACCGTCACTTTCGATATCGCCAAGACAATCAAAGAACTCAAAGCCGGTAAGGTTTCCTTCCGTGCCGAGAAAGACGGCGGTCTCGTTCAAATGGCAATCGGCAAACTGTCCTTCGACGAGAGCAAGCTCTTGAAGAACCTGGCAGCT
>DTSE01000497.1:2996-6830 GCA_012965515.1 Candidatus Melainabacteria bacterium
ACACCATCAACAAAGTGAAGCCGGCATCGGTGAAGGGAACCTACATCAAAGCTGTATACCTCAGCTCGACAATGGGTCCTGGACTCAAGCTCGATGTCAACGCACTGCAAGGACTCGGCAAATACCTGGCTGCATAAGCTAAGTAGCTAAGACCACAAAGTATTAGGGGCGATGCATACGCGTCGCCCCTTTTGTTATGCCTGTTTAGTCACGAGCGAATGCAACTAAGGTGTAAGCTGCGCGGTATTCGGCACTACGTAAGTGAACGGGAAGCTCTGTCCTGACTGGAATACCAGAGGCGCGCCGCCGCTGTATGCGTACTTGACCAGGAATGGTCTCACTTCGACGGTCGTCACGACCGTGACTGTGCCGGTTACCGGACCGCCAGTTTTGCCGAGAGAAGTAATTGTCGATGCAATCGATGCTTCAGCCGGAGTGGTCGTAACCGAAGCTAGCTTGAAGTTGGACAAGATACCGGCAGACTGAGTATTTGCACGCTTTACAACAGCATCTGCACGCTTGTAGATGTCAGAACCATTGAGTGGCAAACTCTTGGGCGGACCGAGGTCGCCAAGGTTGCCGGATGCTGCGACACGAGCAGCTTCCCGGCAGGTAGAGTCGTTGACTTGAACCGCCATAACGATAACGGCAAGGTCAAAAACCAAAAGTACAATCGGGACCAAAACCATCAGTCCGACGCACAGTTCGACTATCGACTGCCCTCTTTTCTTGAAAGCCTTCACTTTTCCACCCTCGCGCATGCCATATCAACGAGCTCCCGGTGATCAAACTATTCCCGTAATGGTCGCCAGTGAAACCAGTATTACTTGTATAGCAGAGACTTGAAAAATTAGAGCAACGTGAAGTGTGCGTGAAGCCAGGTAGCACCCGCTAGTTGAAACTGTCAGATAAAAGCGGAAGCAGATGACGAGAGCCGCTGCGACGGTTCGTCAAAACGCGGGCAATGGATTTGCCATCCGCACCGTATACGGTGTCAAAGATTTGTCTTGCGAAGCTTAGACAGCAGCTCCGGCAAGTTGAGCTTTGCCGTAGAGCGCAGCATCTTTGCGTGGATGCAGCTTGAGGATGTTGTATTGCGTGTCGCGTTGCGCCGCATCAAATCCTGCCAGGTGTATGCAGCGAATCATCTCGTCAAGCGTGACATCACATCTGGTGCCGGCAGCCGAAACAACATTTTCTTCCATCATCGTGCCACCGAAATCATTAGCACCAAATGCGAAGGCAGTCTGTCCGAGACCAGACCCCTGAGTAACCCATGACGACTGGATATTGTGGATGTTGTCCAACATAAGACGTGAGATTGCCACCATGCGCAAATACTCTGTTGCCGTGGTGAGGTTTTTCACTTTCTTGCCCAACGGTGTTCCACCGGGCTGGAAACTCCATGGAATAAACGCAGTAAATCCTTCAGCGCGATCTTGCAGATCTCGCAAAGCAATCAAGTGTTCGATGCGATCCTCAATTGTATCGACCGAACCATACATCATTGTCGATGTAGTGCGAATACCCAATTTGTGAGCCGCTTCCATCACTTCCAACCAGCGGCTGGCGGGAATTTTTAGCGGGCTGATGATCTTCTTAACGCGCTCGGTGAGCACTTCGGCGCCACCGCCCGGAATTGACGTGAGCCCGGCTGCAATCAGGCGTTTCAGTGTATCTTCCAAACTGAGATTGCTGGTGCGGGTGATGTGGTCGATTTCCGAAGGAGACAATGCGTGCAAAGTAAGATTCGGAAAATCAGCTTTCAAACGGCTGAGAAGCTCTTCGTAATATTCGATGCCAAGCTCAGGATTATGACCGCCCTGCAGAAGAAGCTGGGTGCCGCCGATTTCGACGAGCTCGGTGACTTTCTCTTTGATGGTTTCGTAGGGCAGAACATAACCCTTATCGGAGCCAGGAGGCGCATAGAAAGCGCAGAATGTGCAATAGGCGTCGCACACATTGGTGTAATTGACGTTGCGGTCGATAACATAAGTAATCGGCTGATCATCGGGATGGAAGCGCTTTCTCACTTCATTGGCTGCATAGCCGATATCCATAAGCGAGGCTTCATTGAAGAGCTGGACGCCCTCAGCAAAACTCAGCCGCTCACCGGCAATCGCTTTATTCAGAAGTTGTTTGACCATGTAAGAAGCTCCCATAGCCCAAAGGCTAAATCTCATCGCTGGTTTGGTATGTTATCAAAAAGGACAGGCGCCTTACATTGGCGGAGCCTTACAACCGACGGGATAAAGGCGGTTCGGTTAAGATTTAGATAGCTGAAAAGCTCTAAAATGGCGTTCAATAAACGCAATAACTCGGAGTTTCAAACAGGTTGGTCAAGTACAAGGATTACTACCAGATTCTCAATGTGCCGCGCAGCGCAACGGATAAGGAGATCAAAGCCTCCTACCGTAAGTTGGCAAGGCAGTACCACCCGGACACAAATGCCGGTAATAAAGCTTCTGAAGAAAAGTTCAAAGAGATTGCCGAAGCTTATGAAGTTCTAAAAGACCCCGAGAAAAGAAAGCGTTACGACCAGCTCGGCTCCAACTGGAAGTCAGGCGAACAATTCCGCCCACCGCCGGATTTCAGCAATTTCAATTTCGATTTTGGCGACCTAGCCGGCAAGGGCTCACCCTTTTCGGACTTCTTCGAGGCAATATTCGGTCAGGCATTCGGGCAAGAAGGCATGCCGCGCCCTGGTCAGGGTGGTCCCGGACGACCACAACAGCGTCCAGGCGGACCTCAAGGCGGGCGCAGCCCTCTCGACCAGGAAGCGGAAATCGAACTGACGCTGGAAGAAGTGGCCAAAGGCACAGTCCGCACTCTGCAAATCAGCGGCCCGCAGGTAAAGACGAAGACCATCGAGGTAAAAATTCCCGCCGGCGTTCGCCAGGGGTCCAAGATTCGAGTCCCGGGTGAAGGTGCAAAGTCTCCGGTCAACCAGGGTTCTGGCGATCTTTATCTGAAGGTCAAAATAAAACCGCACGCAGATTTCACCATGGAAGGCGACAATCTCGTCTGCAACGTCAACATCACCCCCGCTCAAGCGGTTGTGGGAACGGAAACTTCGGTGCCGACCTTAGAAGGTCCAGTGAAGATCCGTATTCCGGCCGGCACTCAAAACGGCCGCATGCTGCGATTGCGCGGACGAGGCTTGCCCAAATTGAAACAAGCGGATCGCGGCGATATCTTAGTGCGCACGAAGATTATGATTCCGACTGAACTTTCTGACCGCGAAAGAGAACTCTACACCGAACTTGCGAAGCTCGAGAAAGACAGCAACAACCACAAAAAGTAGCTGTCGGTCCACGCCACGTTTCGACTGATGCCGGTAGGGGCGACTCCATGCGTAGCCGGGCTTTTTCTGGTTCTTGTAGGGGCGCATTGCATGCGCCCTCTTCAATCTTTCAATTTTGCAGGCGCGTGCGACGCGCGCCCACGCCCCGACGGCTTTTAGTCTAGAACATGAGCATTCTGTGCCAATCTTGCCCAGGCAATGGAAAAGCTCTCCAATGCTGCTTTCGGATTGACATAATGATCGACTCTGGACTTAGCTTCTTCGCCGAGTTCCAAAAGGTCTGCAAGATATTTGCTCTCGTTCAATGAGTCCATAGCTCGCTCTTTCAGACGCTTATATTCCTCTTTCAACACGTGGTCCACGACTTTCGAAATAGCCACTCTGACGTTGTCGTCATCATCGACAAGGGAATCAGCGGCTTTGAGAACGACTTGCGAAAAATCAAGCGCGGACAAGTAAGCCTTCGAGCGTTTCGCCCCACTGTCTTTAATTGCCTTGTGAAACGACAAAGACGGCAGCTCAGGAGCATC
>DTSE01000498.1:0-936 GCA_012965515.1 Candidatus Melainabacteria bacterium
TTCATCAGTAATGAAGACTTGACAACGATTGTGTGGTTTGCAGTAGTCGCACTTGTATTCGGGGCTATCGTTTATTGCAGCCACCACTTCGGAATAGGGCCAATCACTGGGACGACCGAAGATGTAGGGCACGGCAGATTTTGCAAAGTTGCCAAAACTCTTTGAAATTACTGGCTATTAGGCTTCAAATTGGATTCTGAAGCCGAATCCAGGAACCGTCAGTAAAATTGCCGGTTTGGCAGGATTTTTCTCCAGTTTTTGTCTCAGTTGCGTCATATAAACTCGAACATACGCAGCAGCATCTCCCTTTGAGCTCGTGCTGATCTCGCTCGATAATTGCTTGTGGGAAACTGCCTTACCCTTCTTTTTGAGAAGTGCATGCAAAAGCCGAAACTCAGTCGGTGTCAAATGGACTTCGTTGTCGTCGATAAACACTTCATGCCGAGATAAATCAACGGATATTCCCGAAAACCGAATTAGTGGCTCGACTTGATTCTCTTTCAATGTATGGGAATGTCGCAAAGCAACTTGCAGCCTGGCATGAAGTTCTTCTGCGTTAAATGGTTTCGACAGATAATCATCGGCACCATTGAGCAGAACTTCGATCTTGTCTTGTTCCGATCCTCTACCTGACACAACAATGAGGGGAACATTGCTGGTTTCTCTGATCTTCTTGGTTAAGCACAATCCATCAATATCAGGTAATCCGAGGTCTACTAGGATAAGGTCAGGTTTTTTTCTTGCTGCTTTATCTAAACCATTCATACCGCTGTCGGCCTCGATAAAGGCATATCCTTTCCCCGTGAGAAAAATGCGCAGATACCTTCGCATCGGCAAATCATCTTCAACCACTAGCACTAAAGGTTTATTCTTAACTCGAGGCATAGTCTCTATCCATTTTTTGCGCTCTGGGGAATTGATATTTCTGATTTAGCC
>DTSE01000498.1:962-1833 GCA_012965515.1 Candidatus Melainabacteria bacterium
ACCTCCTTTTGGTGCGTCCTCAACCCAGATTTTTCCTCCGTGTGCCTGCACGATACCTTTGGCAATTGCTAATCCCAAGCCAGACCCTCCGCTGAGAGCATGAGGACCTCTGTGAAACTTTTCAAAAATCTTGCATTTTTCTCGGTCGGCAACTCCAGGGCCGTTGTCCTTGACTGAGACTATGACTTCAGTATCGTCAATGGTGGCAGTTACTTCGATTTTGCTATTATCAGGCGTATGCTTGATGGCATTTTCAAATAGATTTAGAAAGGCTTGCTGAATCAATGGTTCATCCACCGAAATTTCAGCATAGTTATTTCCCAGCCGCACCTCCAGCCGTCCTTCAGTTGGAGGCGGGTTAATCGCCGATACCGCAGAGCCGATGATTTCGTCTAGTGGATAGTCTTCCTTGCTCAACTGCACTTCGCCTGAATCCACCTTCGTAACAGCTAACAAATTGGTGACAAGGCTATTGAGTCGCTGCGATTCGCTGCATATCATCTGAGCCAAAGCTCTTTTATCTTGCGCACTCAACTTCGCATTATCATCGGCAATGGAACCGGCTGCACCGGCAATAGTAGACAAAGGTGTACGCAAATCGTGCGAGACAGAGCTCAACAATGAATTTTTAAGTTGCTCAGTACGCATTTGCAGGCGCGCCTTCTCGTTTTCTCCTGCTAGATCTGCTCTTTCACAGGCAATTGCTATCTGATTGGCAAAGGTTTCCAGCAAACGCAAACGATCAGGCGAGATAAATCTTCCTTCTTCCAAAACACTTACAGCCAGCACTCCTATGACGCTCTTGTAGCCCAGAAGGGGCACATAAATTGCATCAGCCGCGGGCAATGTGTCAGTGCCGGCTCCGCCTGGT
>DTSE01000499.1 GCA_012965515.1 Candidatus Melainabacteria bacterium
GCAGTCTGGCTCTGGTATCAAAACTGGTATCACAGCTTGAAACTCTCGATCGCTCGTTAAAGCGCTTGGGATGCGACCCACAAGCATAGTTAGCCACGGAGGTAAACAAAGAAGAGGTGCCGTTGGCGGCGCCTGAATTACAATCGAAAAAAAATTCTTTTGAATTCACGAGCGTGAATTCATTGGATCTTCGAATGGGATAGTCGATTGGCTGTCGTTCTTCGAATGTTCGCTTGGACGCGTTAGTGTTCATCGCGATCATTCGCGTTATCGCTTTTTGCACCCGCACTCTTGCCCTCCTTCTGTTAAACCGCATTAAACCTGGCTCTCCAGGCGGTCTTTCATTGCCTGCATTTTTTTTGTAAATGCAGGCACCATTGAGCATTTCCTGTTTTCTGAATCGCGCTTAACCAAGCGGCCTGTGGTTTGTTGCCTAAAGTGGTCCTTGACAAGAGCCCGCTTTGTAACGAGTATGAACTGGTTGATAGCAATTCCCGGACATACGGATTCCCGTGTTTATCGCATTCTCGTGCAGGAGCACTCGATGAATTCCATTGCCGATTCATCATCCACGCCGCGAGAAAAATGCGAAATGACTCTGCCTGCTGTAGAACTCGGATCTACATCCAGCGATTCTGCGATTTTCTCTAGAGAGAGCTGATGTTCTTTAAGCTGCTGCGCGAGCTGCGCTGTCTCTTCATCATGATTGTTGAGCTGCGCCGAATTTTCAGCAACAGCCTTTTTGCCTTCAATTTTTACCGGAATTACGTCCGATTTTTCTGACTCGTTTCTTTCCAAAACCGGCTTTTGATCGCAAGGTTCGCCCGGTCCATGGGTGCTGTGGCAAGACTGCATTTCCACAGGCTTGGCACCTTCCATCTCTCTGGCGATACGCGCTTCATTCTCACGAATATCAAGAACTTCAAATTCAATGTTCGATGGGCAACAGTCTTTAATGTCACGTAAATGGCTGCCGATGCGGTGCGCCGCTTCTCGCAAATGAGTCAAAGCGCGCTTGCTCATTTCCAAAGACTCTCCGGTCTTATTCTGTTTCAGTGCGACAACAGACTTGACCAGACTGTCGCAGCCGTCACACATTTCCGTCAGACCATAATTGATCTCACGAACTTCGGTCGGATGATCGTCGTAATACTCGCCCAGATCAACAAGGGCGCGCCGTATCTGATTGTAGCTGTCCTCAAAAATTTGCAGCGAACGCAAAAGCTGACCATAAGCCGTTGCATAGTTTCCTGCTCGGGTTTCTTCAACCAGACTTTCGACGTAAACGAGTCCCTGTCTCAATCCAGTGTGACCCATCATCAATTCTTGAATACCACTGGAGCGTACAACCAGCCGATAATCAAAAAAGTCGACGTCAGACATTTGGTTCACGACGTGTTTGACTTCACGTGAACGTCCATGGACTCTGTCATCATCTGAGGGCTTTTTCTTGTTGGCCACCGCCGGCGTCCTATGGGTTTCCTGCCCAAATAGGTTATACCCACTGGATTCAACGATGACGAAAGCTTGGTGAAAGTTTTAAGAAAGGCGACCTTTACTGAATTTGAAATCCGGCGGTCATAAAGGTCAAATAGCGTCGGCAAAAACTGATTAACGCATTTGCAAAAGGCGCTTTGCCATACGAGCAATTATTCTAGTGAACACTTTCAGCTCGCGACCCAGAGTCATGCTTTCATCGTGTACGAAAATCGGATGAATGCCGGTACCTTTGTAGTGGCTATTAGAGGCTGCTGAGAGGGCTGCCAGAGCGGCGGACGTATCAGATTTGGTAAACAGCCTGTCCGCATCGCGGTGATAAAGTAGCTTGCCG
>DTSE01000500.1:0-4388 GCA_012965515.1 Candidatus Melainabacteria bacterium
TAACTTTGCCGCACTTGTCGCATGACGTCAATTCTGACGTCGCCGCTCGTGGGGCTGTTGGCCCAGACAAAACTATCGAGAAATTATACACTAGGGGCATCGCATGGATGCTTGAATTGCTGTTTTCGTATAGCGATGCTAACAACTGTTGCAATACGCAGTAATTCGCAATATGTGGGAACCTTAGGCGAACCTCTCAAGATCGAGGGCTGGACTGAAAGGTGCAAGGGTTGAAAAGAAATCAAACCTACCAATTCGGTCATTTAGTATGGATGAGGCCGCCATTCAAAGTGCGGCGAAAACAAAACAAAAACGAAACTAGGCAAGGTGGCGAAAGTGGCACAAACAAAAACGAATGAGCGCACGACCGAGAAACAGCCTCTGTTGGCGAAATCTCAACCTGGTCGCAACGCCCGTCCGGTCTCTCTGATTTACGTTCCTCTGCATTTGGGCGGCACGCACCGCGGTGCCAGCATGGGACCGGCAGCCATGAAGGTTGCCGAACTGCCTGAGCGCATCAAATCGCTCGGCTTTGCAGTGGCTCAAGAAATCGATATAGAAGTGCCGCATTCTGTTTGCTGGTGGGATAAGGACACGCAGAGCAAATGCGTCCCGGAAATTCACCAAGTTAGCGAAGCCGTCGCCGACGCTGTGGAAACTGCGATGCAAGCCGGCAATTTGCCGATCACCATCGGTGGCGATCACAGTCTTGCCATTGGCAGTATCGCCGGAGCCGCCAGCTACTACAAAAAAAACGAACAGAATTTTGGACTGATCTGGTTTGATGCCCATGGCGACATCAATACTCCTGACACTACAGCTAGTGGCAATGTCCACGGCATGCCATTTGCTGTTTCCCTGGGACTAGGTGACGAGAAGCTCGTCAATCTGAAGGGTTTCAGCCCGAAAGTACCGGCAAAGAGGTCTGCTCTAATAGGAATTCGCGACGTCGATCCGCCGGAACGCGACATGATCAACCAGACCGGAATCACACCTTTCACTATGAAAGAAATTGACCACCTGGGTCTGGGTCGCGTGACCGATTTGGCACTTGGCTCTGTCGGTGCAGACGTTGATGGAATCCACGTCTCCTTCGATATCGATGTTATCGACCCGGATGTTGCTCCTGGAGTAAGCACTGCGTCGCGCGGCGGACTCAGCTACAGAGAAAGTCACCTGGCTCTGGAATTATTGGCTGAATCGGATTTGGTGCGTTCAATAGATATAGTTGAACTCAATCCGGCATTCGATGTTCGCAACAAGACTGCGGAATTGGCTGTAGAACTGATTCTTTCTGCGCTCGGCAAACGAATTCTTTAGTTCACAGCCTCTTCAATTGCGTTTTTTCACCTACAGCGAAATTCTCGAGTTTTTCGCTGCATGTGTGAATTTTATTCTGGGCGCCAGTGAGGGTTTTGCTCAAGGCGAATCGATGATCCATCGGCACCTCAACCGAGAGAGCCAGTAGGTGGCTCTTTTCGAACTCAAGGGTACAGCGAAAAACTCGAGTTTTTCGCTCTATGTAGGATTGATCAAATTCGAAGAGAGGCGCATCAAAAAGCTTCTAGAAAAACAGAACCCGCCGCGAAATCGCAGCGGGCTTTGGTGGAACACAGCTTTTATGCGCTCAGACTGTCTTGGTCTTAGTCGTTCATGTCCTTGTTGGTGACTTTCATGACAGAGCCATCATTTGCATTGATGTGGAAGTTTTTCGCTTCTTTATCGCCTCTGACGCTGATCGACCAGTAGAGCGTATGCGGCTTTTTATGCATTCTCTCCAGGTCGCTGTCCGTGACTTTGCCTGACAGTTGCTTCAGTGCAATTGCTTCGGCATCTGCTCTGCTCAATTTTGCTTGCTGCCCTCTTTTGCCAGTGTCGTCATCTGCGTATGCGCATGTGCCGAACGATGAGCCCACCAAAGCGACTGCGGCTGCCAGCACCAATAACTTTTTCATTTTCAAAAACCTCGTCCAGCGAAATCTGCAAGGGCACGATCTTATTACAGCTATCTAGTTGAATGGACTCTTGAAAACTAATTGCGTCGCCAAGGTTTCTCTTGGCAGCGGTGGGCAGGAGCTTGGTTTTGATCAAATTGTCGGGCAAGGTCTTTCAGCTCTTGGAAATTTTTACTACCGGATTAAGTTGGGGCTTGTCACTCTTAAATTTTGGTACTATACTTACGTATGTATCCGGGAGCTTTAGGGTTCCTAGGTATTCAAAGGGGAACTGCCAGCGACTTTTCCCGCTTTTCGAAAATTGGGGCGGCATTAGAAGGAGAAATTATGGATTTGGACTGCTTGCCGCCACGGCAGCGCGACGTAATTAAGTCGATTGTGGAGCTCACTGAGGAAAACGGCTACCCGCCAACTCTTGCAGAATTGGCAAAGGCACTCGGTTTACGCAACCGCATGACCGTTCACCAGCATGTTGCCGCTCTTAAGAAGAAAGGCTATGTGCACTGGGAGCCGGGTCTAAATCGCTCATTGCGAGTCGTTTCTCATACGACGACAACATCAAGCAGTGGTAGGACCACAGAGACAACCATTGAATACGAAGAGTCTTATGAAGAGCCGCAGGGCATTCCGCTTGCAGGGACAATCGCTGCCGGTATGCCGATTGATGCAATTGATCCGGGTGAATATCTGGCCATGGATAATCAGTATGCGGGCACCAATTGCTTTGCACTGAAGGTCAAAGGCAATTCTATGATCGAAGACGGCATCTGCGATGGCGATTTCGTCATCATCAAGCCGAATCCATCTCCGCGAAATGGAGAGATCGTAGTGGCACTTTTGGATGACGGCACCGCGACTTTGAAGCGTTTGTTCAAGGAAAAGGGCGGCTATCGTCTGCAACCAGCAAACAGCGAGCTCTCTCCGATTTTCGTCGATGCCAAAGACGGACTTACTGTTCAAGGCGTCGTCGTCGCACTCTTCCGAAAGATGTAGAGTCTAGTGGCTGAATAGCTGTTTCATGCACTTGGGCATGGGAGCTGAAGTGTCCACTTCCAGCGTCTTTTCGTTTTCGTAACGAACCTGACCGGGTTTGTCTTTGCCGAGTTTTTTTACATGCTTCACTTGCGTGTAGACGACCCGCACTTTTGAACCTGAGGTACCGCCTTTCGACAGGCGAGCTGCAATTTGGGCTGCTTCCTTCAATGTGTTTAGTGGGGGCTCTTGCTTTGATGCAGGCACGCGCACTAATACATGCGCTCCGCCGGAACCCAAGATGTGCAACCAAATATCATTCGGTTGTGCGAGTTTGCTCAGAAGTTGATCGTTTTCGTGCCGGTTTCTGCCAACGTATATAGTCCAACCGTCAGACGAAGTGACGCTCAACATGCGGGGCTTGCCGGACTTCTTACGATCGGGCGGCTGGCCGCCTTTATTGATCTGTTGCTGTTGCATAACGGCTGCAGGCTTGCGGCCGATGATCAATTCTCGCAGCGCCCGAAGTTCCTCATTCGTTTGAGCGTTTTCGAGTTGCTTCATCTGTGTCTCAACAACGGTTTGTTTCTTCGCCGCTTCGTCGAGCGCCAATTTAGCCGCTTTTTGACGGCTGCGTGATTTGGAAAACTGCCGATAAAACCATTGTGCATTTTGCGATGGCGTGAGATTTGGATTCAACTTGATTTTGATTTTTTGCGATTCGCCTGAATACAAATCGTCCACTTCCAATTCGGTTTGACCTGGTTCAATCGAGCCGAGATTGGCTAAAACAAGGTCTCCCGAGCGTTTCATATCGCTGAGGTGCTCGTCATTTTTCACATGCTGTGATGCTACGGAAATTCGCGAATTGAGTTTTTCGTCTTCCGATCTTAGTTCGTTGCGAAGTCTCTCGCGAAGTTGTTGAAACTGTTCTCGTGCTTCGACTGCAGCGTAGTATTCGTCTACTAGATCGTTGACCGCGGGGAAGTGTTTCCAGCCTGGCGCGCTGGACACATGCGCACTTGAATCTTCTGCCGGAGCCGGCGCTGCAGGTGATTCTTCTGCTGTGGATTCCGGCACCTGTTTAACAGGCTCCGCGCCACGCAATTCCGGCATCAATGACAAAACTGTGTACCTGGACAAGTCTGTTTTCATTGCCGGCTTGAATGTGAGTCGCGGCTCTCCGAGCAGTTTTATTACCGACCAGACTTTCTCTTCGCTTTGTGGATCTTTCAATGCATCGGCAACAGGGCTCTTCGCTTGCGAAGCCAAAACTAGTTCTTCAGACAAGTTTCGTCCTAACCCGGTAAACGTATGAATTAGCCACTGTTCCAAAGTTACAAACGGTGCCGGCGCCGCTGCGGCTGTTTGGGTTTTCACCCCAGTGCCGCCTCCGCTGCCACCTCCGCTGCCACCACCAGTGCTACCTGCTTCTGCCAGAACGCGTTCGATAATTGTGTT
>DTSE01000500.1:4398-21286 GCA_012965515.1 Candidatus Melainabacteria bacterium
ACCTGCTTCTGCCACCACTGGTTGCGGAACCGATCCTGTCGCTGCACCTTGCTCGAAATTTTGGTTTAGCGACTTCCATTGCTCCGCAAACTCCTCACGCGTGAGCTTGAAAATATTCGGACGCTCCTGCCCAGGAGGGCGCTTGTAAGTCAGCCCCGGAGCCACTTCACGCTGACGGCTCATTTCTTTAGTGACGATATGCGAGGCAGTGAGGATTTTTTCTTTTGCTTTATCCCAGAAAATCAAATTGCTGTGCCTCCCCATAATCTCGGCCGTCAGAACTTTATGCGACGCCGTGCCCACCTCATCGGTGGACGAAAACACAAAGTCGACGATGCGCTCGCCCGGCAACTGTTCAATGTGCACCAGTGTGGCTGATGCCAGAGTTTTTCGAAGCAAGAGAGCAAAATTTGAGTTGTTTTGCGGCGCCCGGTCGTTTTTCGCACCCTGCGGTGCTTGCTTGACGAGACTGATGCGCCCATAGGTGGCATGCGCCGAAAGCAATAAGTGAACCATTCCAGATTTTGAGCGCAAGGAGATTAAAAGTTCATCGCGTGCCAATTGAAAAACCCTGTCAACGCGCCGGTTGAGCAATAGTGGCTTGGCTTCGTCTAGCACTGCCCGAATTGTCAGGGCGTCGAACGGTTGCATGGCTGTTCGTGTTTAGGTTTAATAGGGGTTCAACTTATAGAGGCTAATCTAGCAAAAAAGTGAAGCGCTATTATGAATCCATAGGCTTCACTGTTTTCAAAGAGTTCGGGCGATACGACTGACAAAGAGGGCTAACCATGCCGGCCAGCAGAAGCAAACAGTCTTTGCCGAAAGAATCGGATCCCGATTCGGAGCCTGTCTCTGGGAGCGAGCCCCTGCGGCGAACTACCCCGGGCAACCTTTTCGTGCTCACCGGACCCTCCGGGGTGGGCAAAAACACAATTATCGAACGCGTTCTGGCAGAAGCGGGCGGTATTGTCGAATCGGTTTCTGTGACCACCAGAAAGCAACGCGAACGTGAACTTGACGGTGTTGACTATTTTTTCACGGACCGCGAAAGCTTCGAAAAAATGAAGAAGCAAAATCATTTTATTGAGAGCGCAGAGTTCGCAGGCAACTATTACGGAACGCCCCGAAACTGGGTTGAAAACCGGATTATGGAAGGCTTGGATGTAGTGCTTGTCATTGAAGTGCAGGGTGCCAAGCAGGTTAAGGAGCAATTTCCGCAATCGATTTTGATCTTTCTTGCACCGCCGACAATGGACGAACTTGAAAAGCGCTTGCGCACAAGAGCCACTGAACCGGAAGACGTAATTGCGATGCGTCTTGATAAGGCTGGTCAAGAAATGAAGGAGCGCGATGTGTTCCACTATGAAGTTGTTAACGAGGATATAGACCAAGCTGTCAACAATGTGCTCTCGATCGTGTATGCTGAACGTTGTCGCATAAAACCTTAGCTGGCGCCCACACCTTGGTGCCAGGATAAGGGACCCAAAACCGTGGGTCGAAAACCATAAAACACAAACAGGGACCAGATGAGCACAACCAGAATCCTTGACCAGTTGATGGATAAGCATGGCAATCGCTATGAGCTGGTGCTGAAAGTCGCTCAGCGTGCCAAAGTCATCAAGACCGAAACGCGCGATCAGCACAAAGCCACCAACGCCGTAATTCAAGCGCTGCAGACGGTTGCAGCCGAAGATGACGGCACGATCCTTATTTCTCCTGGCGGCTACCAAATCTATTGATCTGCGACTAAAGCAGCGCTGTAGGGGCGATGCCATGCATCGTCCGGTTCAAAAGCACTCCGCTGCGTCATGGATGATCTCTCGCAAACTAGGCCCTGGCGTGTTTTGAACGTCGGGGCTTTGTCGTTTCCTCACTCTGGCGAGCGACACCACTTGGCTAACAACGGGCGATGCATGGCATCGCCCCTCCAGAAAAACTGCCATTAATATTGACTCAGATTGACTTCAGGGGGGATTTTCCCGTTGCCAATCAGACCAGCCGGTCTTAAGCTTTGCTCAAAAGGGAAATCAGGTTTTCCCTTTCAGTAGGCGAGCGGACTTCGGACAAGATCACCCAATGGACATCTGGGCAATCATCCTGCTTTTTGCGTTCATGGTCGGCATTATGGGCTGGGGCATGAACCTGTTCGTCAACGGCATCTTATGGTACTGCGACTGGCGCGAGGGTACCGAGATCAACTGGGGAATGGAGACGTTTTTCACTCTCGCCATGCCCTTCACCTGGCTGTACACGATTTTTCTGATTGTCGTTCTCTACATTCGCTAAGAAGCGTTCTCTGCCTTCTTTGCCACCTGCAAGCTCGCACAGTTCGGCGAGAATGTCGGCTGCATCTTGCGCGCATGTGATTTGCGTAAGACGCGCTCTAAACGGGGCTGCGCCTGTGATTCCCTTCGTGTAATGAGTCATGTGGCGACGCGATTCGTTGGACCCGATGCGCGGACCCTTGTAGCGCGTAAGCCAGACGCAGTGCAGATAGGCGAGGATCAAGCGCTCGATATCATCTGGCGCAGGCAGAAGTTCGCCTTCGTCAATTAAGTGTGTGATTCTCGGGATAAGCCAAGGATTTCCCAATGTTCCGCGCGCAACTGCCACACCGTCGCATCCGGTGATCTCCAGCAGTCTCACCGCATCTTCCGGTTCAAAGACGTCGCCGTTGCCGAACACAGGAATGCTCAGCGCGGCTTTTACTTTGGAGATAAACGACCAGTCGGCCTTGCCCGAGTAGAGTTGTTGTCTGGTGCGCCCATGAACAGTCACAGCCGACGCACCCGCGCCTTCGACCATCTGACCGAATTCAACCGCATTGCGCGAGTTGTCGTCCCATCCCAAGCGGAATTTCACCGTCACTGGAATTTTGACTGCGCTCTTCACAGACGAGATGATTTCGCGAGCAAGCTCCGGCTCGCGCATTAGTGCGCATCCGTCTTTACCTTTTGTAATCTTGGGGACCGGACATCCCATATTGATGTCGACGAAATCTGCACCTTTCTTTTCCGCCATCTGCGCGGCGGTCGCCATCACGTCCGGCTCGTGACCGAAGAGCTGAATACCGATCGGATGCTCCGTCGGCGAAAGATCCATAATTCGACACTCGGGGCGGTTCATCAGCGCGCGGCTTGATACCATCTCCGTAGACAGCAAACAATTCGGGTCGACCTGACGCACGATGTCGCGAAAAACCAGGTCCGTGACCCCCGCCATCGGTGGTACGTACACGCGGCTTTTCAAAGTGATAGAGCCGATTTGAATAGGCATACTGAGAGTTTACAGGACGCGACCGGTGTGATGTCAAATAGTAAGAAGGATTTCGATTTTGGCGAACTGAAAGCCGTCCTTGAAGACGCTTATGCCATCGGGGAAATCACCCGCATCGAGTCGATAACTTGCGATGAAGAAGAGTTACTTCTGGCGAACGACTTCCTTCCGAAGTCTAACGGCTCGAACGATTCAGTCGACGTCCGAACTAGTTTTCGAATCTTTGCGGAAACAGGAGAGTATTTCCTAAAGACGGTCAGCAGTTGGATCGATGACTCACGTCTGCGCGACGTTGAAACTTTTATAGAGTGGTTCAATCGCCGAAGCACCTCCCCCTCGCCGGTGCTCATAGTTTCGAAGGGCGGCTATAACCATATCAAGAAAAATGGAGCACGCTATCAGCTCTTTAGTTTCATTCAACAAGAGAAGCGCTACGTCTGGATGAAGCCTGAAATGACATCATCTGATTGCACTTTTTCCGGCGCATTATTGGCAAAGATACATCTTTCTGCCTTCCAATTTGAGGAAGAGGTGGCAAGCAGTCGAAGCACAATGTTTCAAGATTCTCCGGCTCTTTCAGTAAAGTCTGACATTCCATTTAGAGAAACTTACGAATCCTTGTTTGAGCACGTCTACTCCCGGTGGACACATAAGCATCCCTTGCTAAGCCGCGTTCGGCACTCCAACCGCCCGCTCCTCGCTAGGTTCGGCATGGCTGCTCATATAGTTTCCTGCCAGAATGACGAGAGGCTATTAACGTTGGTACACGGTGATTACCATCCCGGCAATATTCTCTTTTCCAGAACTGATGATGGTCATATATCAGGTTCTGTTGTTGATTTCGATCACATGCGCTGGGAGCATCCGTTTTACGATATCGCCTATGCGTTGATCATGTTTGCTCGAAAACCTGTGACAAACTCCGACACTACAGACGTGTCTAGCTTTGGGATGCAGCGGATCGACTGGAGTTTGGCGCGCTCATTTATTGATGGGTACGTCAATGCATTGCGCAGCATTCCTAGCGACTCAATCAAACTGCAGTCGTTCAAATCTGAGTTGGTCAAAACTGATGCCAACCTGCTTGGTTGGTACATGAACTTAGGATGTTATCTGATTTTGGCTTGGGCTGCCGAAAAGGTGAATTTTGGGTCTGACTCGTTTTCTGAAGTTTACTTGGGCGTGCTCGAGATGTCTTATCATTTGCTCTGCGACGATGCTTTTCACTATGCGGAAAAAATCTGGTCCGCATCAATGAACGAAAGCCCCGTTTGATGTATATTTGGCGTGTTTGCGAGACCTCTTAAAAATCAACAAAATGAGCATGTCACGAAGCATAGTTAATTTGAACAGGTTTCAGCGCCGCTGTCTCAGCGCCGCCGCGATGTGCATTGCCGCAAGTACATTGCCGGCCTGCGCTGATGCAATCATCAGCGGGCGCATCACGGACCCTGAATCACATCCGGTCAGCGGCGCAAAAGTTGTGGTGTTCGACGATGAGGCAACTTGGTCAGCTTCTGATGTGTCTGACGCAAATGGCAAGTTTTCTATCAAACATGAGTCTTGCAAATCGTGTTTTGTTGAAATTACTCCTCGGCAAAAAGGAGAACTCGCAGCGGCGCTCATCGAGGAAGTAAATGGCGACGCAAACAGGCGGTTTCTCATTCAATTGCATCGTGGGTTTACTGTGCGTGGTTGCGTCGTAGCGAAAGACGGAAGACCACTGAAAGACATTGTTGTGAAGATTTCCTCGGCTGAAGCGGGGGAAGATTCAGCGGAAAGAATCCATGGTGGCGGTGCTGCCGTGACGGCGAAGAATGGCCATTACGAGTTGTGTCTAACCCCTGGACACAAGCGCCTCACGATAATAAATGAAAAGTACCCGACGCTTGTGAAGCATCTGGTTCAAAAGTTTCAGGTGACATCCGATGGTGCATTGGAAAACATTGTTCTGCCGGAAAAGCACCACACCAGGCAATGATGTCGAATTTCGCAGCGGTACGATAGTCAGTAAAAGGAAAGAAAAATGCGCACAGCCTTCTTTGATTGTCCGTTCGGAGCTGCAGGAGACATGCTGCTTGGCGCGCTTGTTGACGCTGGTTTGAATGTTGAAACTTGGAAGAAAGAACTGGCTAAAATCGATCTTCCGGCCGGAAGTTTTTCCGTTCGTCCCGAGAAACTTTTGCGATGTGGGGTTCATTCCACGAAACTCCATGTCTTTCTAAACGCAGATGCAGCCCATGAATTTGACCACAAGCATGGTCTAACGCACGAACATCATGAGCTCTCGCACGACCATGCTCTAGATCATTCTCATGAACATCACCACGAACACAGCCACTCGCATAAAGGCAGTCACGGACATGTTCCTGAGCACGTCCACGACCATTCACACGACCATTCACACGACCATGAACATCACCACCACTCAGAGCATCCGCATCGTGGACTGTCAGAGATTCTGCGCATCATTGAAAACTCATCCATCAAACCTGCTGCCAAAACGCTGGCGACGGAAATATTCACGCGCTTAGGAATCGCAGAAGCAAAAGTGCATGGAACGACTCCCGATCAGGTTCACTTCCACGAAGTAGGAGCAGTTGATGCAATCGTGGATATCGTCGGTTTCGCGATTGGCTACGACTTGATGGGGATAGAACGCAGCGTTGTCTCCGCTCTCCCGGTGGGCAGCGGCACTATTGCCAGCATGCATGGCGAGTTTCCCGTACCCGGTCCGGCGACTCTCGAACTGCTTCGCGAGTCACGCGCGCCTCTCGCGCAGACACCGATTGACTATGAATGTTTGACTCCCACAGGTGCTGCAATTTTGACTACAATTGCTGAACGCTTCGGGTCGCAACCGGATATGTCAGCTATTGATGCCATCGGGTACGGTGCCGGTTCCTTAAACCCGGCTGCGCACCCAAACGTTTGTCGCATCGTAATCGGGCAGTCTGTGCCGAAAAAGGGCTGTGAGAAGAACGCTCCATCTGCGCGGTATCGCAGCGAACTTGTTGCCGTTGTCGAATGCAATTTTGACGACCTCTCTCCTCAGGTCATTAGCTACACATCGGAAAAACTCCTGGCTGAAGGCGTGCTGGACGTGTTCGTCACCCCTTGTACCATGAAGAAGGGGCGCTCCGGACACATGCTTTCTGTGCTTTGCAGAATGGAAGACGAATTGCGCGTCAAAGAAGTTCTGTTGGCTGAAACATCCACCTTGGGCGTACGAAGCAGTGTGACGGAGCGTTTGATTGCTGAGCGTGAAACGAAGAAAGTGGATGTCAAAACAGGTGACGCTGAGGCGCAATCCGTTCGTGTGAAGATCGGCAAAGACCTTGATGGGAACGTCATCAACGTTCAGCCGGAATTTGAAGATTGTGCTTCAGTGGCGCGTTCAACTGGTACGCCGTTGAAAGAAGTGCTCAGCGCTGCAGCGAGAAAAGCACGCAACGGACGCGACGAAAACGCATGAGGATGTCCGCGTGAAAGAGTACAAGTATGTGACCATCATCACGGTCTTGTACGTCACTCTTCAGTTAGTGTCCGACGTTACCGCGGGCAAAATCATTCAGGGCCTCTGAGATATTCTCGACTGCTATTCGACCAGGTGACCCTCTTTGTCGAATTGAACTTGATTCAATTTTGAGCCGTAGAATTGTTCGATAGCTTTACCCAGATTCTTCTTCTTTGGCGGTGCTTGCGCCTCTGTCGGTGCGGATGTCGAAGCTGCGCCCATGTTCACAGCCGGCGGTGGTTCGTTCAAATGGTAATGAAGTTGGCGGGGTGGTGGCGGAACAGTGTCCATAAGAACGATACTCTCCTGTTCCCCTTTCGGCTTGGCAGGCGCGTTGAACGCATCCTTCATCGATATCGCGTCATCGGTTTGAAACGAGATAATTTCGATCTTCATCTTGCCGAAAGAGTTTGCGATCTTTATGGTGTCATCGTCAGCAATCTTCAAATGTCCGGCATCCACGAAGACTTCGTCCCACGTCGGATCGACCGAAACCCATCTCTTTCCATCATAAATTTCGTTCCACACGTGCCAGTAGAAGAGTGGCTGCGGCGACTGCGTATACATCAAGCCAGTGACTTCGCGAGAGGGAATTCCAGCCGCCCGCGCCAGTGCATTGAAGAGTAGCGCGTGCTCCGTACAATCTCCCGCTTTTCGTTCCAAAACTTCAAGCGCAGTATTTGAATTGCGATTGACGTCTTTGCCAATCAGGTCGTGAACCCATTTTTGAATAAGCCTCGCCTTCTCTGTTGGTGTCGTTTGACCTGCTGTTAGCTCTTCCGCTTTCGCTTTGATTTGTGCATCGTCCGACTGAATAGTTGGTGTCGCCTTGAGATACTTTGCCAGCTGTTCTTTCGAAATCGGCTCCTTATCGGCGGTTTGATAGTCACGGTTGACCATCAATGTCGTCCCGGCTCCACCTTTTCCATCGGTCGTTTGCAACTGCCTGTGAGAGTTGGGGAGGTTGTATTTTATCCCTGAGATTTTCAGCAAGACTTGTTTGAGTTTCCTCGGATCACCCATTCGGACATTCGTCGGCACCGACGAAGCCTCGATTAGATCAACACCCACGGTGTCGAGTTTGCGAGCGGTGGACTCCTCTTCCAACCTAAATGTAATTGGTCCGAGGTTGCCGCGAATAAGACGCCCGTTGTTATCGCAATCGTATTTCGTCACTTCGTCGTCGCGATCGTCTCGCTGCTCCAGCGAGTGAATCGTTGTAGGAACGCCGTTGAGCACGAGGTTTTTCTTTTCGAGATACTTGTAGTGCGAAATGTGCTCATTGAACTCTCCGCCATTGAAATCGGAAGACTTGTAGTCGAACTCGTCGCCGGCTTTAGGTGACGATTGAAGCCAGTCACCCAATTGTTTATCGTTGTCGAGGCTGGTTTTGGGCGGCTCGATGGTGACTGACTTTGTGCTCTTTCCGCCCGAGCTGGTTTCCAAATACTTGTCGCCCTGCTTCATGACCAGGCTGGTGTAGGTGGCGCCGTCGCGCTCGTTGACTTGTTCGACACTGGTGAGTTCTCCGTTGCCGTCCAGGTTGAACAGTCGCGTCAGCGTGCTTTTGTCAGTAAACGCCTTGCCGCGTTTATTAGCGCTGAAGAGCGTTTCCATTTTCTGTTCGAAGAAATCGGCATCGCCGCGTTTTATGATTTTGCTCGTGCCAATCAGGTATCCAACCTTCTTGCCGTCCAAGTAAAGACCGCAGGCAAAGCTGCCCTGCCCGTTTTCCGCGAACTTGCGCAGCGGATTTTCGGCCGGAGCTGTTGGTTTTACAGAAAGGGTTTCTCCCTCGATATTGGGCTTTGGCGCCTCACCTTTGGAGCATGAGCTGAGAAGGAGGAGCGAACACAGTGCACCAGCAGATAAAAGTGTTTTCATTCCGGCGCTGCTTTGCACTGAACCAAATTCTCCGTGATTGAGAAAACGCTACTGCCGCCAACTTTTCAAGGATCAACCTGAAAACCGATTGCCTGCCAGTCGCCCATCTTAACCTGCTGCGAGTAATCCTTATATGTCTGAAAACCCCGCGCACGTGGAATTAATGAACCAGTTGGTTCAGGTTTTTACTACGAATGGCGTCTAGCGAGAAGCCGGATTTCATCGATTCTAAAGAGAAAGAAGCGCCCGTAAAACTCACTACGGGCGGGCTTTCTGGCGACGAGATAGTGGTTGACGCCTTGTCCGCTGACGCGCCGTCCGAGACTCAATCTGGACCGATGGTTGTTTCTCCTCTGAATGGCAAATCAACCGGCTCTTCGACGTCTAAATTGCATTCGAGCGGTGCACCTCAATCGATGACTCCGCTCTCCAATTTAAGACCGCGTCCGGAATCAAATGACGACGTCGCCAATTTGCGCAGGCAACCGTCTCCAGGGAATTCGATGAGTAGACTTCCAGGCGGAACATTTTGGTTCGTCGGTTTGCTTATGGCTGTGTGCTTTTTCGGAAATCAGATTGACGTGATGCGCAACAAAACCTTGGCCGACCTGGCAAAAAGTGGCGGCATCGGCAATAGAAGTTATGTTGAAACAGTCGGCGATCTCGGCGACTCGCTGGTAAAAGTCCATGATTTTGAAGGTGCCGAAGAGGCATATAGAGCAGCACGGAGCACCCTTGCTAGCGACGGTTTGGACAACGGGGTAAAGGGGGCATTCATTCGTTTGAAGCTAGCTCAAGTAGACTTTGCAAAAGCCAATGAGCAGTCTGAGCTTGGATATGCAACGAAATCTGATGCGTTTCGACAAGAGAAATTTGATAAATCACGGAGATTTGAAGTCGACGCAGAACAGCACGCGAATGAGGCTCTAGACCTACTGGCTAAGGGTGATGCTGGGGTCAATACAGAGCTGCCATTCTTGCTTTCCAATCTAGGAAATCAGTTCGAAAATTGGGATAAGTATGACATGGCTATAAAACTGAACGAAAAAGCGCTCAGTTATTGGCCAAGAGAATGGCGCAACGGACGTTCTTCTGCAGACTACTCCCTCGGGTGGGAGCATCTTATGGCAGGGCATGCTGCACTTGCAGAGGAGCATCTCAAAAATTCACTCAATTGGAGTATGAAAAAGGGCGTGACTTCTTATAATGCCTGGCGCCTTTCGATATTGGGGCGTTCGCAGGTTGAGCAGAAGAAGTTCATGGATGCTGAGGTTAACTTGGCTCGGTCTATCGAAATGTGGGACGAGTTGAAGAAATCCGAGCGAGTGACAGATGTTCAGTACGCACGTATCTATACAGATCAAGGTCGAATCAAAGCCGCTTTGGGCAACAACAATGAAGCAATGAAGCTTTTCGAAAAGGCGCAAGCCATTCTGAAAAAGCACAAGAAGAGAACTTTTGACACAATGCGGAATCAATTGGCCATGGCGAATCTATTTCGCGACAACGGGCAATTTCCACAAGCTCGAGACTTGTATTCGAAAATCATAAAGAAGCTCGATGATGGAGATGTGGGACCAGACAGGAAGACCGTTATGAAAGATTGGGACCTTTTGCGTCGCATGTCTGGAGGGCGTTGATGGCTGAACTGAATGTCGTAATCCCATACCGCTCCGTGCCATTGAAGGTTGTTTTCACTTCAATGTGTGCATTGTTTCCACTCTGGGCTGTGATTGCACCAGCGGTCTTGGGTTTTCTAATCGGACGTGCATTTGCGTACCCAGGCGTTATACCACCTCAGCTGGTGGCTTTTGGTTGTACGGCGTTGCTTACTACTATGCTTTCCTGCTTGGCACTGTCAGCGGTATCAGAGAACAATCGCATTCACATTTCAAAGGATGGTTTATGCTTCCCTCCGTCGTTTCTTCCTCGTCTGAGTTATAAACGCAATCGCAATTGGAGCGAACTCCAATCGGCAAATCTGCTCAAGGACACGGGACCTTATGGTGGTTCGCTACTTTTGTCGTTTGACAGCGGAGAACACCTGAATCTTCCACTGCGAAACATCAAAGAATCGGATGTAGAACAATTGCTCCTCGGTGTTGAACTATGGGGAGCAAATTGCGATCGCTCTCCGGAATTGATTGAATATCAACGTTCCTTGCAAAATGAAACTCGAGGCATCGGGCAGAAGAGCTATACGCAAATGTGGGAAGACGAGCTTTCTCGCCGATTTGCACCGACTACTTTTATTCCTCTTGAGCCCGGCAAAGTTTTGCAAGGCGGACGTATAGAAGTTGTGAGACAGTTGGCATTCGGCGGTCTGTCGGCGATTTATCTAGCGCATTTGAACAAGACCGATTTGGTTGTTCTCAAGGAAGCGGTCGTTCACGCAAAAGCCGACCTTGCGGCAAAACAGCAAGCCGAGCAACATTTGGAGCGGGAAGCGAAAATGCTCTCGACATTGAAGCATCCGAATATTGCACGCGTGCTCGATCATTTCGTTGAGGATGAGCGACACTACTTGATTTTGGAATATATCAGTGGTCAGGATCTTCGTCAGTTCGTGAAGCAGAACGAAGGTCAGGAAGTCGAAACCGTTGTGGATTGGGCAATTGATGCCGCTACGATTTTGGCTTTCTTGCACGAAAACGATCCGCCCGTCATTCACAGAGATCTGACGCCCGACAACCTTGTTGTACGCAACGATGGTGCATTGATTTTGATCGACTTCGGCGCTGCCAATCAATTTGTCGGTTCAGCCACCGGCACTGTTGTTGGAAAACAGGCTTATATCGCACCGGAACAATTACGTGGAAAGACCGTTACCCAAAGCGATTTGTACAGTCTCGGCGGGACAATCTATTACTTGTTGACCGGTCGAGATCCAATGCCACTATCTATAAGTCATCCGAAAACTTTGCGTCCTGACACTCCAGAATTACTTGATGAGCTCGTAGCAAAACTCAGTGCCTTCGAACCGGAAGAGCGTCTTCAGACTGCTGCGGAAGTTGTCGAGCAACTCAAAGTGATCAAGGCATCGCTTCCTGGTCTAGGTGTAGTCGCTACAGGAGAAGTTTCCTGATGGAAGAGCGGCAAGAGCACCTGTCCATGGGCGGCTTGGCAGGACAGTTTACGTCAAAAGACTCTCTTGAAACAAAAGAAGCATCAGCTACTCCGGAACTCAGAGTTTCATCAGAATATCAGGAAGTCGAATTGCTTCCGGCGACTGCCACAGAGACCGCGGACCAGCCGACAGATACACTAGGGGACATCGCACGAGCAATTCCGTCGAAGCGAACACGGGCGAGTGGTGAAGAAGGTTTTGAACCGCTGACTAAGCTTCCGCGCCTTGGTCTGTTGCTGTTTATTACCCTTACAGTTTCGTTCTTCGTGAGCGCGATAGCAAATGCATTCACTGGGTGGAGCATTTGGTTCTACCTGCCCCTGGTGATTTACTTTGCTCATTGCATATGGCGTCTGAGTCAGATTTCAGGACTCAAAACCGCGACTCGTCCACCGCTTTCAGCACATGCGGTGACGATGATTTCACTAGTGACGTTGGGCTTTTTTCCAGCATTCGGACTCTTCTACCACTTTCCCGATAGGCTGCATGATCCTTTCTTTTGGCTGTGGATGGCGGCGCAAACGGTCTGGCCCATCATGATTTCACATCGGATTGAACGCGCTGCCAAACCAAGCAGTCTGATTGTGGGTTTAGTGGCAGCCCTGCCAATTCTTGCAATCGCTTTATTTCCAGTCGCCTTGCGCGGTTGGGTTTTCTTTTTACCAATCTGGGTTATGTCGCAATTCACGTGCCTTGTTTATCTGAGTACACGTTTGCGGCAAGTGTTCATCAACGATCTGAAGATTGTAAATGCAAGAGTCGCAGCGCAGCGTGCGCAGGTCAAGGGTGTCAGCAAAGACGACATCGTAGTCCGCTATCGACCCTATGCTGCAGTCGAGCGGTGGATTAGACAGCGCTTTACCGGTGGCGAACTTGTAAAAGGCATGCAATTGCTCTTCCTTTGGGTTTCCGTGCCGGTTGTTATTCTCTTGCTGCTTTTCGGATTGACTGTACTTGATACTGTTTTGGGAACGAGTACTGCCAGTAGTGAGCACATTCCTAAAGGCGTGGCGCAGGCTGCCGCGAAATTAAATGGTACTTTCCTTCAAGGGTTTCTTGGTGTTTCAGCCCTGCTCGTCGGGCTGCCGCTGTTTACATATTTGCTCACTCCTACTCATGTTCTCTTTAACAAGCATGGTATGCGCTTTCTCTGGCGCCATGCAAAGTACGCCAAAGATGGTGCGGAACTAGCTTGGAAAGACTTGAAAGCAATTGATCTTAAGAGGGCACCCGGTTCTACCAAGGCTCTGGATCAAGATTTATGCTTTGAAGGCATAGGCAAAAAGTCTTTACTGATGAAACTCAGCGCCTTTGATACAGCTGAAGATCGCGAAAAGATCTTGGCGATGATTCGCAACTGGGCGCCTAATGTTCCACGTCCACCCGAAGTTGAGCAATGTCTGGAACCACCTGCTAATCACAGTTACACAGAAATGTGGTTGCAAGCCCTTGCTGCTCCACCCAAGCGCGAGCGGTTGAAACCCCTCATGGACGGTGCGTCCGTTCAAGCCGGAAAGTATCGAGTGATTAACCAGCTCGGTGTGGGCGGTCAAGGTTCCGCATATCTTGCAAGCGACAATATCAACGAACACGTCGTCGTGCTCAAAGAGTTCATTCTGCCCGTGCACGTTGATGTGAATGTGCGCAAGAGCGCACTTGAGAGTTTTGAAAACGAAGCCCGGATTTTGAAACAAATGGACAGCCCCAATGTTGTGAAACTGATCGATTTCTTTGTTGAAGATCACAGAGCGTATCTGGTCCTCGAACATATAGACGGAATGTCGCTTAGAGAGCTGGTCGAGAAGAATGGTGCAATGAAGGAATCGCAAGTGAAAGAACTTGCGCTGCAAATGTGTTACATCCTCTCGTACTTGCATTCACTATCACCACCTGTAGTGCACCGGGATTTCACTCCGGACAATTTGATTCTGCAGCGTGATGGAACTCTGAAGCTTATCGACTTCAACGTTGCGCAGCAAGTTGAGGCGACGGTCACCGGCACGGTGGTCGGAAAACACGCCTACTTACCGCCGGAACAGTTCCGCGGCATGCCGACCAGCCAGAGCGACATTTATGCCTGCGGCGCCACGCTGCACTTTTTGCTCACGGGCGCCGACCCCGAACCGATTTCGCAGTCTCATCCCGCCAAACAGGTTCCTAACCTCAGCAAAGGTATGGACCACATCGTCGCTCACGCTACCCAGTTGGACATTGGGCAGCGCTACGACCAGATTGACGAGATGGCAAAGGACCTGAAAGCTTTGACTTAGATCTTAGAATTCACGCCTTTTGGGGAATAAATTCGTTGTGCCGGGTGTGTTCCGCGTGCATAATGGAACAAAGGACCTTCACCATGAACAAACATATGAATCGGTCGTCCCTGGCAGTCATACTATTGGCTCTGTCCCTCGGTGCGTCTCCTGCCAGGGCAGGCGATTGCGACCACGTCATCACGAGCAATGAGGCGCGCACGGAAAATGCCATTACCGCTACGAAAATTCCGTGGGAAACCTCGTTGGAGAAGGCAAAAGCCAAGTCTGCCGCGTCCGGCAAGCCGATTCTCTGGGTCCACATGCTGGGCAATATCGACGGATACACTTGATCCGCAGCCAACAGTTTGAGAGCCGGGTCGCTCTCTAAAGAACCTGTCCTTTCCAAATTGCGCGACCGATTCGTTTGCGGCTATCGCAACATCATGAAAGACCCGTATTCGGGCAATTCCGGCATTCATCCCTCGACCGGACCGGCCGTCACAACGACCAATGGCGCCGGACCTCGCAACCTTCAGCTCTTTATTATGGCTCAGGATGGCACGGTCGTGCACTGCATGCCGGGTTATTGGAACCCCAACGACCTCAGCGCAGAATTGGATTTTGCCGACCGTTTGCACAGGGTCTGGATGGACAATTCCATCACTGAGCCTCAAAAGAAAGCTCTGTTTGCTCAAGAACAGATTCGGCATATTCAGACGCACTCGCCGGATGTGGTTGCCCGCAGTGAGTTGCAAGGTTTCGACAAGCAATTCTGCTACAAGAACCACGTCAACGACGCTATCGCAAACGCCAGTTTGATTCCCGCTGATTGGCACGATGTTCCCAAAGAAGCGTTCAAAACGACGGACGTCATCCTGCACGAGCGCATGGCGAAGCAGCCCTTCGTCAACTATTCAGCGTTTAACATCGCCAGTTTCGTCAACTATGGCAGCCATCATTACGACAAGCACGAGAAAGACATCGAGCCGGAAACGATGGCGAACGTTCGTGCGCACAACTTGCGAGACGTTCTGCACGAGACGGGTGATCCTGTCCCAAAAGCTAAGGTCACAAATGTGGCAGCCGTCAAACCGACTTCAAGCTATCCAAATATGATTACGAAACCGCGAGAGGTCGAGAAGACCATGGTCGACGGCTTCTGGGGATACGCGCGAAAGGCTGACTGGCAGAAAGCCGAGCGAGTCGCCAATTACATGCTCGACAAACGCCCGGATAGCCCGACCGGTCACGAGATGAAAGCAGTTATTGCATATGGAAAAGGTCGCTACGCCGAAGCGTATTTCCATTCGTACAACGCGATAAAGATGGGTTCAAAACACCCGACAATCGTCGGCATCTACCAAAAGTCACGCACCGCAGCCAGCAGCGCCGCTAAATAATCTAAGGTCGACGCCATGCCTCGACCGTTGTTCTGTGCGGACGCATGGCGTCGCCATACCTTGAATCAGGGCGTCGGCAGTCTGCCGACGCCCCGTTAGTTCTCTACGAAGCAGCGGTTGCTTTTTCGGTTTTTTCTTCCACTTCGTCTTCGCCTTCCGTTTCGCCTTCCAGCTCTGCCATCGATTTTTCGCCTTTGCGGAAGGTCAGCCCGTGACCATCCGGAGCAGCTTCGACGGTGATTGTGTCTCCGTCCATGAAATCGCCTTGCAGGATGTGCAGCGAAAGTGGGTTCTCTATTTCCTTCTGAATCAAGCGCTTCAATGGACGAGCGCCGTACATCGGATCGTAACCGGTCTTCGCCAGCCATTCTTCGGCACCTTCTGTGGCCGTGAGATGCATCTTGCGATCGGCAAGTCGGCGATTGAGGTACGCCAACTGGATGTCGACGATGCGCTTCAATTCTTCCGGCTTGAGTGCGTGGAAGACGACCGTTTCATCAATACGGTTGAGGAATTCCGGTCTGAAATGTTCTCGCAAAGCTTCGAGCACCTTTTCCCGCATTTGCGGATAGCTGTCATCGCCTGATACCGCTGATTTCAGCTGGTAATCCAGGATATGCTGGCTGCCGATATTCGACGTCATGATTATGACGGTGTTTTTGAAATCGACCTGCCGTCCACGCGAATCGGTCAAGTGACCTTCATCAAGAACTTGCAGCAATACGTTGAAAACATCGGCGTGAGCTTTTTCAATTTCATCGAATAGCACGCATGAATACGCGCGGCGGCGCACCGCTTCGGTGAGCTGCCCGCCTTCGTCGTGTCCGATGTATCCAGGTGGTGCGCCAATCAATCGCGCTACTGTGTGGCGCTCTTGATACTCAGACATATCGATGCGGACCATCGCTTGTTCATCATCGTAGAGAAACTCAGCCAGCGCTTTTGCAAGCTCTGTTTTACCGACACCGGTCGGTCCCAAGAAAAGGAAACTTCCGATCGGTCTGCCCGGGTCCTTGAGCCCGGCCCTTGCGCGTCTGACTCCATTGGAGACGACTTCAATTGCTTCTTCCTGCCCGATGACGCGCTGGTGGAGATGTTCTTCGAGGCGCAGTAGTTTTTGCACTTCGCCTTCCAAGAGTTTTGTCACCGGCACACCGGTCCACTTTGAAATGATCTCTGCGATGTCTTCTTCGTCGACTTCTTCTTTGAGAAGCCTGCCACCGCTTTTGGTGTTGAGTGGAGCTTCGGCTGCTTTGAGTTTTTGCTCCAGTTCGCGCAATTTGCCATATTTAAGTTCGGCAGCTTTTTGCAAATCAGTAGCGCGCTCGGCCTGTTCGATCAAAAGTTTTGTTGCTTCAATTTCCGCTTTCAGGGTCTGAATACCGCTGATAGCTTCCTTCTCGGACAACCACTGTGCTTTTAGTCCGTCGGC
>DTSE01000501.1 GCA_012965515.1 Candidatus Melainabacteria bacterium
CCCGCCAAAGCAAGGCCTGATACCTCAATTTCATAATTACCCTGTGAATTGGTGCGAGTCAATGCGGTAATTACGTAGTCACACCTATTTCTCACTAGAAATAATACAGCGCTTGAGGGCGAACGTGTTTTTCTCCAAACCTGCCGTCAGCCGGTTCTTTTCGTCCCTGAAGTGCCTGCAGTCGCCGTTAGTTTCCCGCACCAGAACCGGCTTTTACTTTCCAGTCGAATTTATATTTGATTTGAATGTAGTGAGGTGAGCCAGCCGGCAATTTAGGCAGCGGAGAAGAGGCGTTCAGAGCAGAAAGAGCAGATGCGTCTACTTCCTTGTCTCCCGAACTTTCGACAATTGTCGGGTCCAGAATGGTTCCATTGCGCTTAATCGTGAATACAGCGACGACATGCTTCTCGTTCATGCCTTTGGGTGGCGTCCATTTTGATTGAATGAGCTGCTTCATCTCTTTCATGTACGGACCCATGTCGACATTTTGAGGTGGCGGATCATCGTTGTTGTCGTCATCATCGTCGGCGGCTTCTTTGGCGGCAGGCTTGGCAGGAGATGCTGCCGGCGCCGCTTTGGTCGGGTTAGATTTGGCTGACGGAGCTGATTTTGCCGTTCCTGCCGGTCTTGCATCGGTGGCTGTTGCGCCTTGCGCTACAGCCAAATCACCAGCCGGCAAATTGGCAGCAATCAACGTTTTCGACCTGTGCATTCGGCCCGGTGCACCAAATTTTATATCGGGTCTTTCCATAGCCAGCTGATCCAGTGAATGTCCGATGTGCAGAGACTTAGCCGGCGTTGAACTTTTAAGACGGACGCCTAGTGGTACGTCGGCAATGTCAGGACTATCAACTGCCGCGAGAAATAACGGTGTTTGCTCTTTACCTTGAACGGTTTTGGCGTCTCTGCTTACGCTCTCAGTCACATGTCCAGCCAGTGCCACAAGCGGCAATGTGCCAGCGTCAGCAGCGAGACCCTCGATCAAATACTGCGTGAAACTGGAAAGTGGTCCTGCAAAAGACTGCTGGGATTGCTGCATTCCTTTTGTTGCCGACAGTATCGTGACACCGCTATTTGCGGCAATTTTTTCAATGTTGAGCCCACCTTCTGAGGTGTTGGCGCCTTCCGGCAATGCCACAGCCGGTGAGAGATCCAGAAATGCGACAACGCGTTTGGACTGCAGTCGGCGTTTAACATTTGCAAGCAGGGTGCTAAGCGGAATGCCGTCTACGCCTGCTGTTTCCAACTTTGTGTCATTGGCAAGAAGCATTATTCCTCTGCCTGCTTCTCCGCGAACGAAACGAGTGCATATGTAGATAACGACGAGGTCCTCCGGCAGTGCTTTCTTGCACAGCCATTCATCGGTAAGAATGTTTTCGACCGAATCTTTGGTTGCTGCCGCATTCGCTACCGCAATTACATGATCCGGTGCGAAACGCCCGACACCGACGTTTTTGAAAACTTCCGCCAGCGCGCTTGTGTTCTTGAAGGCAAAAGGAAGTGCACTGATACTTGGATCTTGATAGCGTCCAACTCCAATGAATACGCCCCACTTGTCTCTTATCTCAATGGCCGCCCCGGTTTTCTTTCCAACAGGAGAAGCGTTCACCTTCGAGATGGCGGCATTCTTCATGCGCGTCAGCGGGTTTTCAGCCACCGCCGGTGCACTACAGGAATTGTGCAACAGACAAAGAATGGCTGATAGGGTGATCGCGCTTTTTAGCATGAAATCTCCTCTACGAACTCCTGCACTTCTTTTGACGATGGCAAACGGTTTCGAGCTGCCTCTAGATTGACCGACTTCAATCTCGCCGACGA
>DTSE01000502.1 GCA_012965515.1 Candidatus Melainabacteria bacterium
GAACCCGTCGGATGGCGCGAACCGCGGCAAGACCTTTAAGCAGCTTCTTCAGCAACATCAGGCAGACGCCAAATGTGCAGTCTGTCACAAAAACATTGATCCACTCGGTTTCGCTTTCCAAAACTTCGATATCAGCGGCCGCTGGCGTGAGGTGGAACACGAAAGCTATAAACGGGCAGAGCTGGATGGAAAGATCGAGTGGCGTGGTGTCGGCAAGACCCGCTCAACCGACACCGAAGGTAGATTGCCGCGGGGGGAGCAGTTCAAAAGCTTTGCAGAATGCAAAGAGTTAATCGCCAAAAACTATCAGACCGATATGGTTCGTGGCCTGATGAAGAATTTCATTATCTACGCTACCGGACGCAGGCCCGATGTAGTCGACATGGCGGAAATCCAAGCAATCATGAAAAAACAATTACCTCGCGAGTATCCGCTACGAGACTTGTTAAAGTCTATCGTTCGTTCACGCGCCTTCGGCGAGTACTGAGTGCCTGATTTCAAAGAAAGTTTAATATTTGTCGACACCCGCATCTGTGGGTGAAAATCGGCGGGAAAATCGTCGACTATAGGGAAATCACCGGCACGCTCCAACAGCCACTGGAACTGAATTATGAAGTGCAGTTGGACGATCTTGCAATCGAGACCCGCGGCATCGGCGTTACGCTTCAAAACAAAGTGGAGATACCTTACGCTGTCAAAGGGTTCGAGAACGAGGAAAGAAGCAAGCCCGAAGATAAGGTTCCCGGTGGGACCGGATTGTTCCGCCCCGCCTTTGACAAGAAGAAAAAACTACCGCCGGAAAAACAGCCCGTTCCATTCGTGGTCCTTCAGCACATTGAAGTCGAGCCGGATTATATTGCCGCCTGGCCACCCAAGAAGTGGCAAACTGACGTCGCAGATGTTGGCGATAACTTGGATAGCGCCAAGCATTTGCTCAGCCTTTGGATCAATCGGGCCTGGCGACGACCAGCGGACCAAGCACAGCAGCAACGGTTTCTTGCCCTTTACCAAAAGCTACGCAGCCAAGGAGCTTCTTTCGACGAAGCCCTGCGTGCCGCCTTTCATTCGGTATTGCTCAGTGCACCGTTTCGTTATTTTGCTTCACCGGCCGATCCGGATCCTGTCGTAGCCAGTCACGCCGTTGCGTCACGGCTCAGTTTCATGCTCATCGGTGCACCGCCGGATGAGCCGCTGCGCCGTTTGGCTTCAGCGGGAAAACTTCGCGGTAGAAAAGTTCTCGATGCGCAAGTAGATCGCTTGCTTGCCGATCCGCGCAGCGAGGACTTTTTGCGACCGTTTGTGACGCAGTGGTTCGAGATCGGACAACCGATCACGCTTGCGATGGATCACATCAAGAAACAAGATTTTCGCTTTGGGCGCCATCTCAAAGCCTCGATGCAGCAGGAAACTATCGCTTACTTCGGTCAACTGCTGGCCGAGAACAGGCCGGCTCGGGAACTGGTCAATAGCAACTACACAATGATGAACAACATCCTGGCCATTCACTATGGCTATGACGACATTCAGGGCGGTCACCATCGCAAGGTGAAGCTTCGCGACAACGATCCGCGCGGCGGCGGCGTTCTGGGGCATGCCGGTATTCAGTCGATGCTTTGCTGGATGGGGGACAACTGGGTGATTTATCGCGGTGCCTGGACGCTACGACACATCCTGGACGACCCGCCACTTCCACCGCCCCTGGATGTGCCGGAATTGAACCCGTCGGATGGCGCGAACCGCGGCAAGACCTTTAAGCAGCTTCTTCAGCAACATCAGGCAGACGCCAAATGTGCAGTCTGTCACAAAAACATTGA
>DTSE01000503.1 GCA_012965515.1 Candidatus Melainabacteria bacterium
AGTGAGAGCCTGCGGGGGTCAACCTTCCGGCTGGCGTGTAACGGCGTATTCATTCGAAAAAAAGAAATTGAATCGCGATTTTTCAAGGGGCGTAAAGCGGTGTCATCCATTTCAGATCGTGGCGTAGCAAAACGAATTTTTCTTTCTCTTTTGGTGGCAGGGACGATCTTCATAGGTCCATCAGCACCAAGCGCATTTGCTGATGCAAACGCGGTCATCAGCATGAACAACGAAGGTGTGAAAGCCCTCAACGCAGGCAATTTCGCTTTAGCGATTCAGAAATTCGAAGCCGCGTTGCAGATGGACAAGTCGTATCAACTGGCGCGTGAAAACCTGGCGATTGCTCACAACAATTATGGATTGCAGCTTGCGAAGAGCAATCCGCAAGAAGCACTTAAACAATTTCACCAGGCGTATTATCTAAATAAAACGAATGCCACCACAGCACAAAACGTGGAAGGCATCATTCGTATGCTTGGCAAAGATCCCCGTGATTTTAAAACCCGCATCACGATGGCCGATCAAGCCCGCATGTCCGGCGACTTTATTGGTGCGATTGTCGAATACGCGGAAGCGTTAAAGATCAAAGATGATCCGAAGATTCACGTAAAACTCGGCGATGTATATCGGGTTCGCGATAACGTCGATGACGCGATCAAAGAGTATCAAGCAGCTGCGCGCTCTGGCGATAGTGCAGAAGTTGAGGTGAAACTCGGTCAAGCACTGCAAGCAAAAGGCGATCTGCCAAATGCTGTTATTGCTTTTGGCAAAGCACTGGCTTTCAAACCGGATGACAGCGATACGCTCGATGCACTGCAAGCGGCATGGGAAGACGCTCTGAAGAAAGATCCCCTGGCTCCGGATAACCACATTGGTTTGGGACAAGCTTTGCAATTCCGCGGCGACTTCGGTGGTGCAACTGCAGAATATAAACAAGCAATTCAATTGTCGAAAGGCAATAATCCAACGGCGCAAAAGCTTTTGAATGCATTGCCTGAAGTAATTAGGAAAGCAACAATCGACAAATACATCAATAATGGTGTCGATTTGCAGAGTAAAGGTTTGCTGGAACCTGCGCTGGAATCCTATAACAAGGCACTTCAAAGTGATCCTAACAATGCTGCTATTTGGGTAAACATCGGAACGGTTTACCAGGCTAAGAAAGACTATTCCAAAGCAGTAGAGGCATATCAAAAAGCTTTGACACTTGATCCGAGAAACACTGCAGCAGCAGAAGGTTTCAAGAGCTGCCAGGACCTCATGCAAGAGCAACAGATTACAGCTTCAGAAAATGCGGCTGGAGATGCTTACAAGCAAGGACGATATGAAGAAGCTCTCAAGATCTATGGTTCTCTAATTCAGAAGGATCCCAAAAACGCCGCGTATTACTACAACCGTGGCGCTGCGCAGCAAATGTTGAAACAGTTCGACCTGGCGATGGCCGACTATAATCAGGCGATGAGTCTTGATCCAAAGAACAAGACCTACAGCGACGCTATGGACTCCGCTAAAAAAGCCAAAGTTGATCCGATCATCGCTGATGCTGTAGCAAAACACAAAGCCGAAGATTATCAGGGAGCGATTGCCGGCTATCAACAAGCGCTTGCAATTCAACCTGGTAATGCGCCTCTCTGGTTCAACCTTGCCAGCGCACAGTACGCGTTGGAAGACTACTCGCGCGCTCGCGACTCGTATCAAAAGGCACTTGAAGTAGATCCCAAAGGTCAAGTTGACGATCTTTATTTGATCGCTGTCATCGACGAGCACTATGGAAAAGGTCCGCAAGCGCAAGGCGAATACTTGCGTTATATGTCTCAAGCTCCCAACGGTAAGTATGCCGCACAAGCGAAAGAACGCGTTACTGCGTTGAACAAAGGTGAACCACCTCAAAAGATCAAAGGCAAGGCAGAACTCGCAGCAGAAAAAGCGGCTGACGATGCGTATCAAGCTGCGATGAATTTAAGCAATGCCGGAAAGATGGATGATGCCATTGCGCAAATACAGAAGGCAATTGCGTCCCAGCCGAAGTATGCCGACTATTATGCTGTCTACGGCTCATTCTTGCAAAAGCAGGGCAAGTTTGACGAAGCGATGGCTCAGTACAAACAGGCTGCTTCCATCGATCCGAAGAATCCTAAGAACCAAGAGTATTTGAATGCGGTTAACGATGCACAGGGCGACAAGGTCGCACCGATTGCAGACGCAGCTGTAAAACTGCAGCAAGAAGGTAAGTTGCAAGAAGCGATCGCGAAGTATCAAGAGGCAATCGCAATCTTGCCCAATAATGGTCCTTTGTGGAGGAACCTGGGTAGCGCATATCAGGCCGCAGACGATTTCAACAACGCCTTTAATTCGTACAAAAAAGCATACGCTGCTGATCCAAAGGGCGAAGTGAACTCCCTGTATTTCATGGCAGTGATCGATGAAAACTACAAACGGGGTCAAGCTGCATTCGATAAATACAATCAATACAAACGCGAAGCGCCAGCTGGCCAGTTCATCAAAGAAGCCAACGCTCGTATCGCAGCTTTGGGTGCAAACGTCAACGCGACCGTTCAAATGCAGACTCAAGCTGAAGCAAAAGCCGATGCTGAGGTTCAAAAGCTCATTCAACAAGCAGCTGATGCATACAATCAGAAGAACTATGACGTCGCAATTGGTTTGTACCAGCAAATCGCCCAGCTAAAGCCGAAAGAGCCTTCAATACCGTTTTCGCTTGGTGCCATCTATCAAAGCAAAGAAGATTGGAATAATGCTGTCCAGTTTTTCCAACAAGCTGTAAACATGGATCCGAAGAACAAGCAGTATTCTGAAGCTTTGGCTGCTGCAAAGGCGAGCGCCGTTGGACCTGTAATGCAAGAGGGCTATCAAAAGCAAACAGCTGGTGATTTCGCCGGAGCAATACCGTTGTATGAAAAGGGCTTGCAGCAATATCCAAATAACGCTGCTGGCTGGACAAGTTTGGCTGCTTGCTATCAGGCAACTGACGCGTTCCAGAAAGCTTACGACGCATACAAGAAGGGCTACGATCTCGATCCGAAAGGGCAAGTCGGAAACCTATATTTCATGGGCATTCTCGACGAAAACTTCGGCAAAGGTAATCAGGCGTGGAACGAGTATCGCGATTATGTTGCCAAAGATCCGCGTGGAGCCTACACCTCGGATGCGCAATCTAGAATCGCTAGACTCGGTAAGAACGTCAATGACGTTGTAAAACTGCAGACATCAGGACAGGTGAAAGCGCAGGGAGAAGCAGCTGCTGCTTACGATGCAGCTGTGAAACTGCAGACAGATCAAAAGTATGACGAGTCGATTGCGAAGTACAAGGAAGCGATTGCTCTCCTGCCCAACAGCGATTCCTTCTACTACGGTTTGGGAACTTGCTATCAGGCGAAGAATGATATCGACCTGGCGATTGAAGCGTACAAGAAAGCGATTAGCCTGGCGCCGAACAATCCGACATACAAGCAGACCCTGAGTGGCGCTCAGCAGATCAAAGCTGCTCCGCTCATCGACTCTGCGATCAAGAAGCAGACTGATGCTGCAAAGCCGGATCTGCCGGGTGCAATTGCTGACTACGAAGCAGCGCTCAAATTATGGAACGATCCGTCCACCCACATGAACTTGGGTACGGCGTATCAAGCGGCTAACAATTTGAATAGAGCAATGCAGGAATACAACACCGCTCTGCAAATGGATGCGCGCACGTGTGTCGAGTGCTACTACTATCGCGGCACTCTGTGGGAAGCGCTGAAGAATATACCGAATGCGATCAAGGACTACCAAGCGTATCTGCGTGCTGCTCCAACTGGCCAGAGCGCTGGAGCGGTCCGCGAGCGCATCAAGATTCTCGCTCCCGCCGGCAAGAGGTAGGTCTCGCTTCAGTAGTTGCAGGGGCGACGCCAGCCGTCGCCCGCCTCAAGTTTGGAACCGATTGCAATGCCAAAGACCACTATAGACGATCGATTGCTCCTGGGCGGTCACGTAAACGGTGGCGTCAAAGGTTCCGTTAGCAAGGCGGAAGAGATTGGTGCTCAGGTAATGCAAATCTTTCTCGGGTCGCCTCAATCCTGGGCGGATGCTGCTCCTCTGGACAAAGACGTGGATCTCTTCGTTGCTCAAGTGGCTGACAAAAAGCTCGGTCCTGTATTTGTTCATGGTAATTATCTGGTCAATCTCGCGTCCAACGACAAGACCAATCTCGAGAAATCGATCTACAAGCTTCGCCACACATTGTTTCTTGCTCATCGGATTCGCGCTCAGGCAGTCATTTTTCACCCTGGTGCGGCCGGACAAACTCCGAAGCCGGATGCCTTGAAGAAAGTGGTGGCATCTTTAAAGGAAGTTTTGAAAGGTTATAAGGGCAATTGCAAATTGGCTTTGGAGGTTTGCGCCGGAGCTGGAACCACAATAGGGGACAGGTTTTCCGACCTCAGCACCATCATTGATGCCATGAAGGGAGATGAGCGTCTGGCAGTTTGTCTCGACACCTGCCACCTATTTGCCGCCGGGTATGATGTCAGCTCTGCATCCGGATTGAAGGCGACATTGGCTGAATTCGAGGCAGAGGTGGGTTTTGACCGTCTTATAGCTATTCACGCAAACGATTCAAAAACGCCTTTGGGCGCGAAAAAAGATCGCCACGAGAATATCGGCAAGGGTTGTATTGGTGAAGACGGATTCCGAAGAATGTTGCAGCACAAGGCTTTGCGTGGTGTTCCTTGGATTTTGGAAGTGCCGGGATTTTCGGGTAACGGCCCCGATCGCGAAAACCTAGACATACTCAGACTTCTCGCTTCTTGAAACTTCGTGTATGCTATTGACATGGGCTTCTGAGGCATGTCTAGGCACATGTTGAAACATAGGACACCTTACTTACTATTAGTTTTGGCTTTGGGATTGGCTTTTCCAAACTACGCGTTGGCGGGAGAGCCGGATTGGATTCGCTATTCGCTGGGCGCTAAGCGGGCAATGTCCGCCGCTAACTACAACGAAGCAGAAGACCTTCTGAAGCGGGCTGACAAAGAACTCGAAGGAATTTCCAATAACACCTCTCACAAGGCGATCACGTTGGGAAATTTGTCGCTTGTATATAAGGCAAAAGGTGACTATCCGAACGCTGAGCTGTGTGCCCGACAGTCTGTCGATTTGATGCGCAAGTCGGAGAAGCGCGACGACTTTTCCTTTGCGGTGGCGCTGAGCAATCTCGCCGGTATTCTCAAAGACCAAGCGAAGTTTGCTGATGCTGAGCCGATGTACGAAGGTGCGTTGGCCATCATAGAAAAATTACGCGGATCTGAGAGTTCCGAATTTGCCACAGTCACAGATAATTTTGCGCTCCTCTATATGAGGCAGGGAGATTTCAGAAAAGCCTTACCGCTGCAGGAAAAAGCGCTAGTAACATACGAGAAGGTGCTCGGACCCGATCACCCTGATGTGGCAATTGCGCTGGGCAACCTTGCTGAGAGTTACAAGAGAACCCAGAAAGAGAAGGAAGCGATTACGCTGCTTGAACGCTCTTTGAAAATAATGGAGAAGGTTTACGGCGACGAACACCCCAGTGTTGCTACTGCGCTCGATAATCTAGCTTGTTTCTACGCCGATCAAAAAATCTTTGATAAAGCGGAGAAACTTGAACTTCAAGCAATCGCTATCTACGAAAAGACTGTTGGTGCGGATCATCCGGACATGGCAATTACGCTCGATAATCTCTGCGAAGTCTATCAAAAGCAAGGGCGTAATGAGGAAGGGCGTAGGCTGCGAGAGCGTTCGCTCAAGATTGCAGAGAAAACCCTGGGTGGCACTCATCCATTTACCGTCAGCGTAAAAGAACGTTTGGAACAAATGCATAAGGCTGAAGTTCCGGTTAAGAACTAGCTTCTCCTTACAGCTGGGAGAGCTGGCGGTTCGCCTGCATTCGTGCGCATGCAATGGACAGCCAGGACAGCCGGGCGATGCATGGCATCGCCACCGCCGCTTTTGCGGCATCGCTACCGCCGCTTTTGCGGCATCGTCACTTCCCACGCCAATCTGCGGCATTACAGGTAAATCGCCATTAGATGCCTGGGGTTTATCCGGTATAAATTTGGTTTGCTCGGTCGCACAATAAGCTGGCTCATCAAACATCAAGCCATTTGCTTCGTGTCTCCGCATCGTGTGTTGCGATCGGGGTTGGCTCTTGCTTTTCGGAGAACGGAAAATGAAGAAGCTGTCTCTTACTATGTTGGTCGTATCGCTTGCAGCAGCGACTGTTTCAATTCCGTCGTTTGCGCTGCCTTCTGCAGCGCAGAACAATTCTCGAATTACCAAGGACGAATTACAGCCAGCAACTTGGTTTAAGTCAAGACGACAAGTTCGGGTTGAAGACACTACTCCAATTGTCAAATACGACACTCCTCCTGAACCTGAGCCGGTTTATCTCATTCCCACAGGGTTGCCGAAAACGAAGTCGGCACCAGTTGTGGTGCTTCCTGGACCTGGGCAGGCTGGTGGCGCAGGCGGTGGCATAGTGGCGCCGCCCGGATATGCTGTGATCGATCCGAGTCACCCCGCGCCTGCCAGGTTCGGAAGTAATATTCCGGCTGCCGGAATGGGACCAGCTCGGGCTCTTCCGAATGGAAACACAACAAATCGTTTGGCAGGAAGAATGTGGGACGTTCCTAAATCATCGGCAGGAACTGTAGCTGCACCGGCAAGAGTTCTCCCCGCTGGAGATGCCGCACCGAGAACGGCGTCCTACCCTCAGT
>DTSE01000504.1 GCA_012965515.1 Candidatus Melainabacteria bacterium
AAGCGAAGCATAAACTCGTTTGCTTTTGCCGAGTGTGCGTAATACGGTCTTGTAGTCGCACAAGAAAGACCTGCCTTTTTCGCGCACGACAAAATAGTTTCTTCTGGAACGCTTTCTTTGAACTGTACGACTACGTGCATTCCGCTTGTTGAAGATGCGAGTTTAACATCGTCTTTGAACTGTTTTTTCAGCGCAAAGATTAGCGCTTGTCGTCGTTTTCTCAAGCTTTTCCACATGGCACGCATGTGCGTCTCGATGATGTTTTTGTCCAACATCTCTGTGAGTACAAGATGTTCAACAAGAGTAAACTGGCGATCCCAGCTGCATTTGTAGCTTTGGAATGTTTCGATTAACTGTTCCGGAATGACGAGAAAACTCACGGAAACGAGTGGATAGAGCAGGCGCCAAAACGAATAGAAGTAAATTACAGAGCCGGTTTTGTCCAGGCTAAACAGTGACGGCGCCGCCTGCCCGTCGTATTGAAACTCCGAATCCCAGTCGTCTTCTAAGATCGCACAATTGTGGCGTTGGCACCAGTCTATCAGTGCGACTCTGCGTGGCTCCGAAAGCATGACGCCGGAAGGTTCCTGGCACGATGGTTCGACATAAATCCATTGAACGGGTCGGTCGATCTCATCGAGCTGTTCGACAATCAGTCCGTGCTCGTCAATGCCCACAGGAATGACGGCAGCGCCAAGGCTGTGAAACTGTTCGCGCGCCCCCCAGAAGCCGGGGTTTTCACAGATGATCGCATCGTCCGGTTTTACCAGGAGTGAAAAAGCCGGCGAAACAACCGATTGCACGCCCGAGCCTATGACGATTTGCTCTGGTTTGCAAATGATCTGTTTTGTGCGGCGCAAATATCCCGCTATCGCTTTTCGCAGTGGTAAATAGCCGAATGCATCGCTGTTGGCTCCGAAATCAAAATTCTCGGCGCTGCGACTCCAGTGCATCAGAGACTTTCTCCAAGCCTGAACCGGAAGCATGTCGCTGGGGGCGGAACCGTAATTAATCTCGTCGAAGTCTGTATTCTCGATTGCTTCAATGCGTTGCGCATGCAGATTGGCAGCTAGGTGAGAATATCTCTCCTGCCACGGATATCCTGTTGCTTGCGATTGCTTTTCGTTCGATTCATCAGCCGATTGTGAACCGTTTCTTGCCGTTTTCCGAACCCAGGTGCCGGCACCTGGACTGGTCATGAGGTGCCCGGTCGCTATAAGGCTTTCTAAGCTCTTCATTACTGTCGTGCGCGAGATGCCTAGATATAACGCCATATCACGCGTAGACGGCAGTTTCTCACCAGGTTCTAAGTGTTTATTCTCAATTGCCGAAGCAATTGTTTCACGCAGAGCCTCTGCAGTGATTTTGGAGCCTTTTAGTTGCTTGAGAATTGCCAGGTTCATGTGCAGTCGCCGAAGTCGCTACAAGTTTACCAAAGCGGGTGCACAAACTCGTTTAATCCGGCGCTACGTATTTTGCGCATGCTCGTGCAATGGATCTGCAACATCGCAAACAGAAGATCGGCGTAACCTCCGCCCCTCTTGCGAAGTTCCACATGATTACTGAAAACCTCATCGATTCATACGTCTCACAGGGCGCAACTGCATTTTCCCAGGGACAATTCCAGGCTGCAGGAAGATTGTTCCTTGCCGCTTATCAGAAATCGAAATCTCTGAGTAAAACTGACCCTAAGCTGGCAGTGGTGTATGCCAACCTTTCATTGTTCTACTATCAGCAGAAGCGCTACCGCAAGGCAGAAAATCTGCTTGAACAGGCGCTCGCGATCTTGACCGACAACAACCT
>DTSE01000505.1 GCA_012965515.1 Candidatus Melainabacteria bacterium
GCTTGCTGGCAGAACCTGCAGAGGAAGTACTTGGACAAGATCCTTGGATGGAGCGCACATTAATGGTGGTTGGCGATGTCGACCAATCCATTTATTCATGGCGCAAAGCCGACTACAAAATCATGTTGAGCTTCCAGAGTGATTTCAAACCAGCGCGTTTGATCAAGTTGGAAGAGAACTATCGCTCCACGCAAACAATTTTGGATGTAGCAAACAGCATCATCTCCAACAACTCCGAGCGTATCGACAAAGTGCTTCGCTGCAACAGAGACAAAGGCGGCAAAGTGCAATGCTTCGAAGCACAAGATGAAATCGACGAAGCATATTACATCGTTGAAGAATTGAAGCGACTGACTGCTCGCGGGCGCACTCTCAAAGACTGTGTTCTCTTATATCGAACAAATGCTCAGTCACGAGCACTTGAAGAAGTCTTGGTTCGCAATCACATTCAGTACACCATCGTCGGTGGCACACGATTCTACGAAAGACAAGAAATCAAAGATGTCCTCGGGTATTTGAAACTCATCTACAACCCTGCGGACGGACAGTCATTCAACCGCGTCATCAATGTCCCGCGAAGAGGGCTGGGCAAGACTACATTAGATCGCGTCAACCAATATGCAATCGAGAGCGGCATCAGTCCTATTCAGGCCTGTCTTGAAGCCGAGACGATTCGCGACATTGCCGGCAAGACTGGCAAGTCGCTAAAAGAATTCGGCGAAATGGTCAATCGTTGGCACATGCTTTCGAAGAGTATTCCAGTCTCTCAACTGTTGGACACTTTGCTGAAAGAGACTAAGTACATCGACAAATTGCAAGAGGATGCCAATTCGAGCAAGGATGAATTAGCGCTCGGTCGAATTGAAAACGTGCGCGAATTAATCGCGGTAGCGCAAGAATTTGAAAAGTCAGCCGACGAGCCCGATTTGGACTCATTCCTCACCCGTATCTCGCTTGTAAGCGATCTTGATGCCGTGCGTGAAGGAGAAGATTCAGTCACGTTGATGACATTGCACGCTGCAAAAGGATTGGAATTCCCAGTCGTATTTCTTTCCGGCTTGGAAGAAGGTCTCTTCCCCCACATGCGCTCGCTCGATTCCGAAACCGCAATGGAAGAAGAAAGAAGGCTCATGTATGTCGGCGTGACACGTGCCGAAGACTCCCTCTATCTCACGCTCGCACGAAAACGCATGATATTAGGACGGGGGCCTGCAGGTGGCTCAGGATTCACGTCGAACTACACAGTACCCAGCCGTTTTCTGCGTGAGATTACACCTGGCTTGTTGGCTGGATATTATCCACCGCCTGCCGGTGAGCGCCGACAAGAAATCGAACAAGACGATCCGTTCGTGCAAGGCGGAGGTTGGGGACAAGCGCCTTCTCGAGGTGGCGGCGGATATCAGAACAACTATGGTGGCGGCAACTCCCGACCTAACAATTACGGCGGCGGAAATTCTCGCCCGACCAATTACGGAAGCAGCGGCAATTCGCGCCCGACCAATTACGGAAGCAGTGGCAATTCACGACCCAACAATTATGGTGGCGGCGGAAGCTACGGCTCATCTAATTCATACGGCGGCGGAGCAAACAGAAGCGGTTCATCGCAACCCCCGGCCAAACCACGCGCAATGCGTATGGATCCCAATGCGGCACCGCCGGCAAGAACTCAACATTCCCAGGAAGTCAGTGCCCCAGTATCGTTTGAACGCTTAGCGGTCGGCGACAAAGTGCAGCACGCAAAATTTGGAATTGGGACAGTTGTTCAAGTCATCGGCGAGCAAGATAAAGAGCTTTACAACG
>DTSE01000506.1 GCA_012965515.1 Candidatus Melainabacteria bacterium
AGTCCCTGCACAAGAAGCGTCAATTCCTCGTCGGCTTTTCTGGTCAGGCTTGGGATGTAGTCGGCTGCGATATCAAAAGGTATTCCCAGCTCCATGCCGGAAACTATGGCAGCAAGCGCATTTTGCTTGTTGTGCTCGCCTGGAACCTTGAGAGCCAATTCGCCCAGAAATTCTTTTCCCTTATAGACTTTCATGCCGAATCCAGGCAAAGACTCATAGCGATAGTCGGCTTCAGGAGCGAGATCCGCGCGACCATATGTGATGGTCGGCTTGGAAATGCGTTTGAGCAATTTTTTGCAGCCGGCATCATCGATGCACACAATCACCTTGTTGTCGCAGTGAGCGGCGAATTCAAGCATGGCGTCCTCGATCTGCGCCATCCCGCCCGGATAATTTTCTAAGTGATCCGGTTCGATGTTTGTAATGACTGCCAGATGAGAAGGCAGTTTCGCGTGCGTGCCGTCGGACTCATCTGCTTCGGCAACGAAATAACCGCCCGTGCCATAACGGGCATTGCTGCCTATGCGTTCGAAAATTCCGCCGACTACGACTGACGGATCCAGCCCGCCGTCGATTAGGACCTGAGAAACCATGCCGGTTGTCGTGGTCTTTCCATGAGTGCCTGTGACCGCCACCATCTTCGAGTTGGAGCCCAATGCTGCCAGCATTTGAGAACGGTGGAAAACTGGCAAATTCTTTGCACGTGCTGCCGCCAACTCCGGATTTTCATTGACGATTGCCGTGGAAATCACAAGACTTCCGGCATTCGCGACATTTTCTGCTACGTGCCCTATGAATATCTTTGCTCCCAACGACTGTAATTCATTTGTAATTTCGCCAGCTTGCTTGTCAGACCCCGATACAGCCTTGCCTTCGCGCAATAGCAATCGGGCCAGCGCCGACATGCCGATGCCACCGATGCCGATAAAGTGCACTGGTTCAGCGAGATTGTCGAGCTTCAATTCAGTTGTCTGCAATGCTGCCTGCTTGTTGTCACTCAATTGGACAAATGTGCCGTCTATTTCCAACGTATGTTCAAAACCGCCTGTGATATTGCTGTTCATAGACTCCTTTTGCATATGTATTGGAAATGTATTGAATGATAAGAACCAAACTACGTCCCGCTTTCAGCCGATTTCCAACATCAATATTACCGGAAAAGCCGCTCCGCTCAATGTCTTTTGAGGCAAAAGATCGCGGCGAAATTCTCTGCAGCCGGTTTTCAAGTATGTGCCAAAAAGCCGACGCTTGAAAGCGCCGACCTGTAGAGCGTTTGGTTTGTCTTCGACTACTTGGCTGAGATCGCCAGAACTTTGCCGGCCAGACGAGATTTCTTTCTGGCTGCTGCGTTCTTATGCAAAACTCCCTTTGCCACTGCTTTGTCGATTACTTCATAAGCTTGGCTGAGGGCTTCACTGGCGTTTTTGGCACTGGCCGATTTGACTGCATCAGCAACGTTATTGCGAACGGTGCGGACGGCAGATTTCCATGTTCTGTTGCGAAGGCGGTTGCGCTCGGCAACAACTACACGTTTTTTAGCTGACTTGATATTAGGCACGGCTTAGAATCCTGACCTGTTGTACGTTTCGAGTTCGGTATTCTAACACATGTCCTTCGGATAACGTCTCAGGCGGCTTTTGCGCCGAAACGGTTGCTTACAAAAGTTTTGACAGTTTCTTTTCGATTTGATTAGTTCGGTTTCAACTTTGAACTTTGTTCCGTTTGTGGGAAAAGCAGACGGGCACGCATTCAGCGCGCCCGTGAGACTTTTTGCCATCAAGAATCAGGTCTAGAAAAC
>DTSE01000507.1 GCA_012965515.1 Candidatus Melainabacteria bacterium
GATGAGAACAAAATTGAGAGCACAAAGAATGAAAGACAAGACATTCAAAAATCCGCCAATACCGGTCTTGAACAACCATTGAGGATCGCGGAAAAAGGCTTTGGCTGCGAGATCCGGATCAAATCCCGGCAGATTCTGTTCAGCTTTCGACATGTATTTTACTCGGTCCTATTTCTTTGCCGCTTCTTCCTTGCCAGCTTTGCGCGCTGTTTCAAGCGCCGCGCCGATTTGCGTCAGAGCGCTCAAACGCGTCACGGCCTGATGATCCGTCATGTTGAATACGACAGGAGTAATAGAAATTTTCTTGTTCAACACAGCAAAGACATCACTGGTTTCTGCTTCATGCGTATCCACAGCATGTCCGGTTAGCCAGTAATAAGTCTTTCCACGCGGATCTTCGCGCCTTTCGAAACTGTCGTTATAGAGTCTGATACCGGCTTCGGTGACAGTGACGCCGGCAATTTCATCAAAGGGAACGTTGGGTACATTGATGTTGAGCAGGCTTCGTTCGCGCATCTTCATGTCAGGAATCGTGTGCACCAGCCTGGCGATAAACTCCGCTGCTACGTCAAAACGTCGAGTATCTCCCCAGAAAAGACTCACAGCAATCGACGGAAGTCCAAGGAAAGCTGCTTCCATCGCCGCAGCGACTGTGCCGGAATATAGAATCTCGCTGCCCAGATTCGGACCATTATTGATACCGGAAATAACCAGATCTGGTTTTTCCGGCAATAGCTCGGATACAGCCAACTTCACGGAATCACTAGGGGTGCCTGTAGTCGACCAAGCTTTCTTGACGTTGCCCGGAAGCTCTTCGACAGTCACGCGCAGAGGTTTATGTAGTGTGAGACAGTGCCCCGTTGCACTGCGTTCTCGATCGGGTGCGACGACATATACCTCATTGCTGACATCTCGGGAAAGGCGCTCTGCAAGAGTACGGATACCAGGCGCATTGATGCCATCGTCATTGGAAAGAAGAATTCTCAAAATAAGACTCCGTGTTTGTGAGAAACAGTCGTTATGCTCTAAGAACGAAAGGACACTTCAGGCAAAATGCCTTTGCATATTCTTGAACTCTACCGTCCAAATCAAGCCCATTTTCAACCGAGCACTTGAGAGAACCACCGCAATTAGGGCAGCTTTCTTCACGCAGTCCTTTCAGGATCTTCTCAGCGAGTTGTTCTTGCACTTTCAATTTTTCTGCATCGCTCGCGTTATCCAGGCGCCTCGACTCAACTTCCAGCAAAATCAGCGGTTCAACCGATAACGCACGCGCCAGCAACTGCCTGTCGGTGGCGGAAAGCCAGGTTTCTACGCCAGACTCGATGTCTTCAATCCGGCTGATGCTAAACCGCGACAACGCTGCCAAATCTTTGACAGTGAGATTTCGCATTTCGCGAATTTGAAAAACTCTTTGCGCCAGAGTGGGCGCCAGGTCGCACACTAACTGAAGAGGTTTAAGCTCTTTTTTGGCCATTGGCAATTATTCCAATCTGATAGGATCTCACAAGTATATTACAGCCTGGGCTCAATGCCACTCTATCGGAAGAGGAGCATCATTTTGTCTCCCGAAAAGAAGCCGGAAAAGGAAAAGCCCGAACGGTCCAAATCAGAGGCTGAGTCCGAAAAATTGCGCCCAGGACTGGAAAGGCGGCTCCGCGCGGCAAAATCTGCAAAGAGCGGGACAGACAGCAAATCGGTGTCCTGCAAAGACCTCATCGAGACTGCAAAGAACACAAAGAATAAATTTACATTGGCAGCAATAGAGCTGTTCGAATATGCCCATATTGCGCGTTCTAAAAATACCGAACAAGCAGAAAAGCTGGCGAACCTGATCGAACACGAGATCAACGCACAATTGAGACATGAAGATCTTGTTGCATATTCAGGCTCGGGCAAATACTTCATTTACCTGCCTGAGACTGCGAAAACTGAATCGACTATGGTCCTGGAGAGACTATCTCGACATATATGCAGGAGAAGCCTGAAGCGGCCAGTCGCAGCCCAAGTCAGCCTGAATTTCAAGCTCATCCCGCTTGAGGCAATGACGGAAAGCACTAAATCGAGCGAAGATGATTACCTGGTCGATTGGTTTTCTCGCTACAGACTGGATTCGTCCACCGATATTGAAAAAGAGTGGACATTGCTGAAAGCACAGGATCTCTGGAAGGACTCCAGAGATGTCTGGATCAAGAGATTCGACATTCCGAAGAAACTCACCGCGGAGACCAGAAAACGCCTGGTAGAAACCCTTACGTTTATTCAGATCAACGGACTTGCACTCTTTCCTCACCTGATCGATTTTTACATTAGCGACACACATGTCTGCCTTAGCATCCTTCCGGTTTTCGGGAAGTTAAAGGGACTGCATACTTCTGCAAAAGTCGCTCACAATGTACTTATAGCAGTTTGTGACTTGTTTATTCATCTAGATTCGATGACACCAAAATTAGTGCCTCCGAATATCTCAGAAGACAACTTTCTTGCGGCGTGCTCGGATAACGAGCTGCTGGACCTCGTTTATGAAACTCTCGATAGTCACATGATTGCTTCTCTTTCAATGGCTTCAGAAAGTGTGAATGATGAGGAAAAGGCTATCGCATTTACAGGTTTCGCAAACCTGGTAAAAACGCTTTCAAAGTCTCATCCGTCCGACGAATGTTTTTCCGCAACCACTGAACTTCTTGATCAGTTATCCTCAAAGAAGAACCTGGCCGGTTCGTTGCAAAAGATCCGGGCCACTCTCAAGCGGCACGAGGAAAAACTGAGAAGGGCACAACCTTCATAAAGAGAGCGGCAAGAAAAATGTTGGACTTCAGAAAACTCATTCAACAAATCGAGCAAGTCGGGATCGAAGGATTACCGACTGCCTTATCGAAAAAGGAGACTTTGGAAGCAGGAGAGGCAGCTTATAAAAGTGCGCTCGCAAACAAAGAAGTCTTCCTTGAGAAACTCGAAAAGAATCGCGCGTGGACCTGGTGGCCGACAGCGATTCCTCTGGAACCTATCGATAAGAATGTATTGATCTCAGACAACGGCGTCGAACAGCCAGTCACGGTAGTGGCGGTTGATGGTTCGCAAATCATGCCCAGCCATCACGAGATACATACTTGCTTCCTTCTCAATCTCGGATCAGCGGTAATCAGCTACGGTATTAAGGCGCCACCAATTCTAGATACAGAACCGCGCCTCTATCACACAGACGATGATCTTTATCCGCTTGTAGATAGAAGACGCATGCACATAGACGAGCTCTATGTCTCACTGGAAAGACAGATGCTGGAGCTGGACAAATTGGTAGAACTTTCGATCCAATCGCTCTTACGAGGAGCGCCGGTAGTTGCTTTAGTTGATGGGTCATTGATTCCATGGTCGGTGGAGAAAATGCCGGGCGGCTATATCGAGACTTATTTGAAGAGAATGGCGGACGCATTTGACACATTACACGAGGCCGGCGTTCCTCTCTTCGGATACTTGAGCAATAGCCGCAGCGGCGATCTGGTCAATGATTTGCGTGTATATATCTGCCCGTATGAAAGCAGCCACTGCCGTGACCATTGCGGTCAGCTCAATGAAGAAGAGTTTCCTTGCTCGCAAATTTGGCCTCTGAGCGACAGGCAGTTAGTTGCCTCATCTCTCAGGTACAGCGAGCGCACAGCCGCATTTCTTTCGGGCGCTTCAGTGACCAAACTGATGGGCGCCGAACATCGAATTTGTTTCACATATTTCAACGTAGGAAATGAAGTAGCACGTATTGAGTTTCCGCGCTGGATGCTAGAGCACAAGGAACTTTTGAATAGCGCACTTTGCGCGGTCAAAGCACAAGTAAAAAAGGGCATGGGCTATCCAGTCTGCCTGGCTGAAGCGCATCATCTTGCTGTCATACGAGGCGGAGATCGACAGAAATTTTTCGAACTAGTCGCTCGTCAACTTGTCCAGCTTGGAATGAAACCCGTTAAGTTAAGCGCAAAAGAAAGCAAGAAGAGAAATAGTTTTATCTGAGTTCTTCACGAGGCCACCGACTTGTTCTTCTTGCATGCCGCAATTTTCTTTTCTAACCTTTCCTTCTGAAGTCTGTCCGCGTTTTTTAAGGCGATTTCGTAATAAGGCAATGCTTCCGAAAATTTTGAGAAGCGAACGGAAGAGTCTCCCAAGGTTTCGTAAATGACTCGCACTGAATTTGGTGACTCACTTTTCCGTTGAGCAATCTTTATTGCCTTATCCTTTAGATTTGCATACTTTTGCTGATCTCCCAGCGTGCGATAAAATGCGGCTCCGATTGCCAGAGAGATGCCAGAGGTTCCCCGCTGCTCGTGGCTTTCAGCCTCAGCGATCAGTTTGTCAAAGTCACGTTTTGCCTCTCGCTTTTGGCCAAGCGAGTCCTCCAATTGCGCCACAGTGTATAAACAGCGAACCCGATTGGCTTGCTGACGTTTGGATTTAGATAGCAAAGGAAGCGCATCCCTAGCCAATTCGAGTGCTTCCTTATCTCTTCCTTTCTCTTTGAGAATTGTAGCCAGGACAAGTTTGCTTGAAGCCGCATCAGGATTGGCTTTTCCTCCAAGCACTTGGGCGATCTGAAGAGAACGCGCTGCGCTCTTTTCCGCTTCAGCATTCCTACCGAGAGAGAGTTGTAAATCTGCAATCTGAGCCAATAGGGGGCTTAAGAAGAGAGCACTTTCAACCGCCTCTTCATCAGCATTGGCAAGATCCTTATCATTGAACTTGTTAAGCTCCGGAACGTCATCTTCCAAGAGTTTGAGCGCCGCTTCAGTGTTGCCCTGATGCAATAGCGAATCAATCACCAATCTTCGGGCATCGCAATAAGCGTTGCTTGCAGCACCGCGCGTTTTGCGCAGCACTTCCAAATGCGCTCGTCCATCGCGTGCTACCTGTTCAAAGTCACCACTGTCGAATTGCTTAACCAGATCGCGAGTCGTGAGTTTCAACTGTTTCAGCTCATGCCGCAACTCTTTTGCTTTGTCTGCCCTTTTCAAAATACTGAGTTCCATTTCGCCAACCTTCTCGGTTTCAGCCCTTAGCTCAGTAGCCGATTTCTTGGCGGGTAGCGTACACTCCGATTCAATCTCAATCGCTTTATCCAACATTGTTTTCGAAAGACTAAATCGCCCGGACTGCCGCAGGGCGGAGGCGAGAGCCAAGGTTTCAGGATAGAGTTTATTGACGCAAGCAACCCTTTTGGGATCGCTTTGCGGAGGTAAAAGTTCAAAAGCCTCTTTCAAACTATTGGCAGCGCGATCTTCATGCCCTGCCGAACGCGCAGTCGCCCCGTCTGTTATCAGTTCGGCAAAATTATCCTTCTTGGCTGTTTCACCACATCCCGTTGCAAAACTTAGAATCAAGAGTGAACACAGAGCACAAAAGCTTGAATAAAACGACTTGTTCATGAGCGCCTTTTCTCACTGTGCTCAGTTTCAATCTGTTGAATCAATTCTCTGATCTGAACAGATTCCTTGCCTCTCTTCTCCTGTCTTGCAAGTGCGTATGCCATTTGCAAAACGTCCAAAGCTTGATTGTCTTCGCCCTTCGCATGCAATGCTGATCCCAATGCGTACTGAGCGTTGACGAGACGTCCTTTTTCCTTCCCTCCAACAATTTTTGCATACTTGCAGGCATTCCTGGCATTCTGTTCTGCTTCATCCAGTTTTTTCGCTTTGAGCTGGAGAGCGGAAAGATCGCAGTAGAGGGGTATCAAGAAATAAACACTTTCGATCGCATCTGCATCAGCATTTCTCAGATCTTCTTCTTTGAAGTCTGTCAGGTGCCGGATATCGCTTTCAACAATTTCGATCGCGAATTGATACGCGTTTTGCTTAGACAATGCATTTTCAACAACACGAAGGATGTCCAAATATTGAGAACTGGCAACACCAAACGAATTGCGGATTAACTGCAAATGTTTGCGCGCATCCGCTTCGACCTTTTTCGGATCTTCACTCTGCAAGCGGCGCGCTAATCCATCAGTGAATCGTTGCATCTCAAGGGTCTTCGCTTTCATTTCCCCGACTGTAGTCGCCTTAGTAAGAATTTTTTCTTCGGTATCAAAAACCTGTTCCGACTCGCGTTTTAACTGCGTTGCGGACCGCTTACGGCTAACGGTGCATTCCGATTCGATTTCAATCGCCTTGTCATACATCGTGTTTGAAAGTGAGAAACGACCCGCCTTGCTCAGTTCCGCAGCCAAATCCAAAGTCGGAGTATAGAGCTGATTAATTGCTTCAACTCGCCCGACAGAATTCTTGGGTGGCAAGAGTTCGTAAGCTTCTTTCAGCTCATTTGCTGCCAGGTCCTCATTACCAGTTGCCCGAGCATCAATTGATGACTTCACCAAAGCAGCAATGTCCGTTTTTTTCTCGACGGAAGAACAACCGAGAACAAAGGTTGATACCGCCACGGAAAGCAAATAGATTTTGCAGACTGTCGAACTACTTTTCACCGCAATGTCCACATGAACGCATAGAAAATTGTCCCACAGAAAAAGGCGACCTCGTGGCAGTTAAGTGATAAGAACTGCGCTAAGATCACTGTCTGAATGATGCCTTGCATACTTTAATCCGGGAAATCATGGGCAATTTCGCTCTACAGTTGAAGCCGTCCGATTTGTATCGCTTCGATGGAACCATCGATCGCGCTGCTTACTTCACTTTGGGTGCATCGCTTATGGTGGTCAAGTACGGCCTTGACATGTCGGTTTCCCATTTTATCTTTCACCGCTCCTGGTCTTTCATCGATTATTTTGCACCAGCGCTCTCTCTAACTTCCACAGGTATCACGGTTCCGGATTTTCGCTTCTACTCGACGATGCTCATACTTTCCTTGCCTTTCGTTTGGGCAGGTTCGGTGCTGACAATCAGACGATTGCGCGCGACTCAATTGCCTCTGTGGCTCGTGATTTGCTTCTTTTTCCCAGTCGCCAATCTTGTCTTTTTCAAAGTCTTGATCTGGCTGCCGTCTCAAAAAGACGAGGCTGAACATGACTTGATTCAAGGTTCAAAACCGGCGCTCGAGGATAAGAAATCGCAAGAAGGTGTTTTTTCAGACAAAGTAAACCAGCCTGCTGCGTTCAAAAAAGGCGAACTCAGTAGAGAGCCGCAAACGGTGGTGGAGAACCTGAGAGCAGGAAAAGCAGACAGTGCGATCAGGAAGTTTCTAGACAAAGTCATCGGCGAAGAACGCTGGTATACCATTCACATTGCAGCTGCTCTGCCTGTTCCTTTTGCGGTCGCTTTTCTATACGCAGCGGCGGCAATATTCGGCAATTACGGCTGGAGTGTATTTATCGCCGCACCATTTGCGGTTACCATTCTCGCCCCACTTTTGTACGCATACAAAACAAAGCGCACCTACTGGCAGTGCTTAAATGCTTCATTCCTGGCCCTTTTCTACACTGGATTAGGCGCAATTGCGTTCCATATCGAGGGAATTGTCTGCCTCCTCATGGCCACGCCGCTGATTACGTTCGTGTCGGCAATTGGCGGCTCCATCGCCTATCGCATTCAAGGAAGCACGAACAAGGAAAACATACCGAAGATTGCCGGTTCACTGTCTGTCCTACTTCCTTTCATGACCGCTTGGGAGATTAACAGCCCATCGACGCCACCAACTTACGAAGTGAAAACTGCCGTCCGGGTGAATGCTAAACCAGCGGCAGTTTGGCAGCGCGTCATCTGCTTTCCACCGATGAGAAAACCTGAAGAACTAATGTTTCGTTTCGGAATCGCTTATCCGACTCACGCAACGATTACAGGCACCGGAAATGGTGCCGTTCGACACTGCGTGTTTAATACAGGGACTTTTGTTGAGCCGATCACTGTTTTCGACGCACCGAAATTGCTTAGATTTGATGTCACATCACAAGCGCGACCGATGAACGAGACTTCGATTTACAGTGATTTGAATCCGCCGCATTTAACCGGATACATGATGAGTAAGCAAGGTCAATTCTTGCTCGCCAAAAGGACTGATGGCGGAACGAATTTAGAAGGCACCACCTGGTATCAAAACCACATGGAGCCATATTTCTATTGGCGCTTCTTTTCAGACGCAATTATTCACAAGATTCACGAGCGAGTACTGGCTCACGTCAAAACAGTTAGCGAAAACGATGTGGCACAGGAGTTGGAACGAAAAAACTTTACGGCTGAAAGATGATGAATAAGACCAAAACCATACCGATGCTCTTTTCCGATCGACTCGTGCTGACAATGCCGGGCGCAAACGATGTCAATGAAGTTGTCGATTATTACGTAAGAAATCGCGAGCATATCGCCAACTCTCAGGCTCTTATGCCTGAATCGTTTTACACATCCGCGCACTGGAGCGATCGGTTAGAGAAGAACCAGGAAGCCTACCATCGCGATGAGTCCCTAAACCTCTTTGTATTCCTTCGCCAAGGCAAGCATGAATACGACAAACGGGTCATAGCCTCGGTCAACTTCACATCCATCCTGCGAAGAGCCGCACAATTCTGTTATTTGGGATACAGCCTGGACCAAAACTACCAGGGACAAGGCTTGATGACGGAGGCGGCGGGCACAGCAATTCATTTCGCCTTTCAAGAAATGAACGTTCACCGGATCATGGCGAATTACGTCCCTCACAATCTCAAAAGTGCCGGCGTACTAAGCCGCCTGGGCTTTGTAGTCGAAGGTTATGCAAGAGATTACCTTTGCCTGAACGGAGTGTGGCAGGACCATGTTCTCACCTCCCGCACGAACACAAATTGGCGCCAGACATAATTCGCCGCTTTCTATACTGGGTGTTGCGTCCTGCAGCCTTTGAGTTAGGATGTACTTTATACGAGTTCTTAAGACGATTTCTTTGTACGATTTACTACTTATAGGGTATCTAGGTAGAAAGCCATTGAGGCAAGCAAATGCCCTGGATTAATAACATTCGGACTCTATATTTGGCGTTCTATTCAAAAGACGCCTACATCCGGGCAGCCCGAGAGTGGCGTGGAGTTGGTTTCGGCTACCTTTTCGTGATGATTCTCATATCGACCGTTTGCATCGGCATCTGGGTGCATATGTGGGCCAATGTGATTATCTTGCAAGTGGAAAAGGTGTTTTTGCCGCAAATGCCCAAGATAACTCTTAAGGATGGTCGAATGACCATTGATAAAGAATTGCCCTATGTAATAACTGTCGAAGGCAATCCCATAATTCGCTTTGATAATACAACCGAGCAATCAGCAGATTCGGCTGAATTCGCACCGATTGTCTTTGGAGAGTCGGAATTTGCACACTACGTTCGTGACAAGGGTAGAGCCAAGAGTTGGATTTATGAAAAGGTCTGGTCTCTGGTGCTCGATCCGCTCGGCGTCGCCAAGCACATCAAGTTTCTCAAAACGTGGCTTGGCTTGATCGTAGCCGGCGTGCTTTTGCCAATTCACTTTGCTTGGGTCGCATCGCAGACCTTAATATTGGGCGCCATCGGACGAGTTTACACAGCTACCATGTCTTTCTATCTTTCTTACAGCAAGCTTGTGCGCATCTCAGTAGTGGCAGTAACCCCGGGGGTCGTTCTTGGCACTTTGCTTATCGTAGCCAACCAGTTCTTTCAGCTCTGGCTGGGCATCTACGGCATTATGGCAGCAGTGTACTTATTCTATGGCGTGTACTCGAATAAGCATGCCGACGATCATATTTTCTACGACATGCCGATGGATGACGGATATCCTGAGACAACAGAATTCGAGTGTTGATGCTGATTTCAGCTTTCCTTGATCAATCTGTCTATTTCGAAACGAGCAGACTTCATGCGCGAAACAGCCCGTCCTTTGAACAAAATATTCCAATCAAGCTCGAACCAATAGACAATAAAACTGCTCGCCTGACTGAGTTTCTCTATTCGCATATGAATCTTGAGCGGCAACCCTTTATCGTTATTGGTGCCGGTGTAAGAAGCTACAACCTCGCCCGACAATACCTCGCCGGCTGACCGCTCCATTTCCTTGCTTTCCACAGTCCAGCCGGCGGAATTACCGATGCTCTCTACCGTTAAGCGTTGGACGCAACTGTCAATTGCTTGCTCCACAGGCAATCGAACCGCCCCGACAAACGGAAATTGCAATTGTCTGAAGAACGCGTATTCGTAGATTACGAAGGGTGGGACGAAACAAATCGGAATGACCTTGGCCAGCAAGGCGAAATACTCCAACCAGGTATCCATGCCGTAGTCCTTGCAAATTATGGACAGGATTTTGACCAGGATGATCGGTGTCGCCACCCATACGAATGCAAGTGCTATGAGCCCTACTATTGAAAGCGGTCTGAAAACATCGGCTGTAGGTGAAACACCACCTTCGATCGCCCTGAAAAGAGAGTAGGTAAAACTGAGCTTCGGCTGCTCCGGTCCAATTGATTCGACCAAACTTACCCCTGTTTCACTTTCGATAGCCGAAAGGGCCGTGTCGTCAAACCGAACCCGCTCCTCAACCATGAGAATTGGGGCAGTTTTTTCTTCCTTAAAGGCTGTTGGCGTCTGGGTACTTTGACTCGAAAGACCCAGCGCCACACCTCTTGACTGGTTCTGAATGCTTGGAGGAGCGGCATTATAGCGTTGCCAATAGCCAATCAGCAGCACGGTGGATTCTTCAATTTCCGCCAGTCTAATCGGCGCTATTTCCTTGAGCGGACCACTCTTAAAGCGCTCGAGGCGTAGCTTTTCTTTCAGCTTAGTGGCGGCTTCATCAATCTCAACTGGCGAAACACCGGGTGTTAAGCCCAGCCGCCTGTAATGAGCATCATATTGTCGGGCGGTCAGTCCAGCCACAAAGGCGCCTTTGGGAAACAATAACCATATCTAATCTCTAACAAGACATTATCTCAACATGAGGTCCCGTCCTGCCTGTTCCCTGGCGTCAACATGCTACGATAAGCCTCATTGTAATTGAGTCCAGGCTTGCGCCGCGAGCATTTCAGCTGCATAAGCCGACCGGAAACTTGAGGACGAGAAAGTGGAACTGGCGATAGAAAGAATCATTGAAAGCAAACACCCACTCAGCGACGTTGCCGAGAAGGTGGTTAAGGGCACACGCATCACACGCGACGATGCTATTCGTCTCTATCAGTCCAATGACCTCACAGTTATCGGCGCCCTCGGCGAGTATGCGCGAAAGAAGCGGGCCGGAAAAGACAAAGAGTCATACGTCTATTACATCCACAACATGCATCTCAATCCGACAAACATCTGCGGCGAGACGTGCAAGTTCTGTTCCTATGCCAACCCTGCCGAGAAGGGCAAGGCATACATGTGGTCGGTGGAGCGTGTCTTGGAAGAAGCGGCCAAAGGCGCCGCGCTCGGAATTAACGAAATTCACATGGTGGGCGGTTTGACACCGGCTGCCGATCTCAAATACTACGAGACGATACTAAGAGAGATAAAGGCAAAATTTCCGCATATTCATATGAAAGCAATGACTGCGGTGGAAATTGAATATCTGGCAGATCGAGAAAAGATCAGTTATGAAGATTGCTTGAAACGCCTAATTGCTGCCGGTCTTCAATCGATGCCCGGAGGCGGAGCAGAGATTTTTGATGAAGCTGTAAGGCAGCGCATGGCTGTTAAGAAAACACCAGCGCACGTTTGGTTGGAAATTCACGGCATTGCTCACAAGCTTGGCTTGTATAGCAACGCTACGATGCTTACAGGCATCAGTGAAACCGTTGAGAACAAAGTCGACCACATGCTTTTGTTGCGCGAGCAGCAAGACAAGACCGGTGGCTTCCAGTGCTTCATTCCTTTGAAGTGCTACTACGAAGGCACGACCATCAAGGGCGAAGTGGAAGAACCGACTGGCTATGACTTACTCAAAGATGTCGCAGTGTCGCGCATTTTGCTGGACAATTTCCCGCACATCAAAGCTTATTGGATTCAACTAGGTGAAAAAATCGCGCAGATTGCACTGTCATTCGGCGCAGACGATATGGACGGCACCATTGGCGAAGAGAAAATCACTCATGCTGCAGGAGCCATGACTCCCCTGCAACTTGCCAAAGAAGAGATGGAATATCTGATCTCGCAGGCGGGTTACACACCTGTCGAGCGTGACACCATATACAATATCAAACACATTGGCGGGTCGACGTCCAAAATTGAATCGACGGCAAAGAAGACAGTAGAACTTGCTCAAGTGAAATAACACCCGAAAAAGATTCGGAAATTTCCAATTGAGCGGAAAGTTCAACAATTGTTTTTCGGCTTTGCAGACGCCGAAAGTACGCCTGGCTTTGCCTTTAGCTTTGTGGCAGAAACACGTAGGGTGGGGGAATCCCCCCATTTACCCTTGTCAAGCGATAACGTATCTTCACAGCATCCACCGTGCAATTTGATTGACTCTACTCGCACACGTTGCGGGCGACGTCACATTCTCCCTGAGGTGCAACTGAATATGGCTGTTCCTTTTAATGGAATGGAAGGCCCAGAAGCCTTGCCTGAAGTGCCTGCTTCTTTTCAAAACGGCGAAAAAACTCTGTTTGCAGGTCTGCGTACTGACGACAGAGTAGTTAGCCAGGGTTCTTTCAAAGGATTCGTCGGCAAAGATACGATGATTCCTGGTGCCACTAATCATATGACTGTAGACGTCAAAAATGCTGACGGCTCGATCGACAAGCGCGAATATGATGTCTATATTCCAGTCGGATACGACGGCAAAAAGCCATTGCCGGTTTTGTTTGTCTTGCATGGTGTGACCGGCGGCAACGGTAAGGGACTGATGGAAAGCGAAACAGGATTGGACGCCATCGCCGACGCAAAGCAGAAAGCAGGTGACGGATTCATGGTCGTCTATCCCGTGGCTAAGACGAGCGATGCGCCTTATTCCGGCGGTCTTGCTAAAGTGCAAGACTGGAATTCTCCAGGCGCAGGATTGAGCGACACCAATCCTAAGTATGATGACGTCGATTATTTCAAGGCAATGGTCAATTCCTTGAAAAACAATAGTTCAGTCAAGGTAGATGCGGATCGACTCTACCTTTCCGGCTTTTCCTCAGGTGGTGAATTTTCTCGTCATTTGAGAGCAAGAATTCCAGAAACATTTGCAGGCGTTGCTTCCGTACATGGTACGCGTTTAGGCACTGAAGCAAACATGCTTCCGGGCGATTACGCCGCAGACATCAGTTTTTTGAGCAATTATGACGAGATGCTGCCGGCCACTGGTGGACGAGGTCTAATGACACTTCCACTGCCAAGAATTGCTGACAGCAAACCGCATTCTCAAGTAACACAAGCTGCCGCAGACAACGGCTGCAGCGGGCCACCGACAGTAACGAAGCAAGGCAATTTCATTGTCACTGAGTACAACGCCGCTCGATGTAATGGTTATCCGGTCAAAGAGTACTTCTACGCAGGCGATTGGCGGGCCGGAAAGCTAGGCTCAGTCATAGGACGAGGTCCGACAGGACCTGCACAACACGCCTGGGATGGTCCCGGTGAAGGCGGGTGGCCGGTGGTCGGCGATAAGAACAGATCTGTCGACACCAGTCAAATGATTGTCGATGAACTATTTAAGTATAAGCGCCAGCCGGAAGGACAACTGTTCCGCCGCAAGTTCTAAACCGAATCTAGAAACGGACTAGACCAAGCTGATTGCCGCGTTGCACAGTCAGTTGCAACTGCTGTCCCATTTTTGATTCGATAGCATTGTTCAAATCGCTGGTACTTTTGATGACCATTCCATCAACGGCTTTGATAACATCTCCCTGCAAAATTCCAGCTTTGGTCGCTCGAGAAGCAATCCCGACCGCCACGATTACCACTCCGTCTCGGCCGCTTTTGCCGATCAATCCGACACTGTTCATAAACTCCTGCCCTTTCTGAGCGGCAGGTTGGGTGCCGAGCTGCGCGAATTTGTTTGAGCTGGGATTGAAATTTGGATTGTTTCTATTTTGAGCCTGCATGCGCAGCTTCTCTTGCTCTTCATATGCAGCCGTAGACTCTTTCTGCGCTTGCTTGCGCACAGCAGTATCCTTCTTCATGTTGCCTTCCAATTGCTGGACGGCCTGTACATATTTAGGTTCGGACGGCTTGAGCTTTTTAGCCTGCTTGTAATATTCCAGCGCCATCTGGTAATTCTTCATCATCAGATAAATAGTGCCGATGTTGTATTTGATGTTTGCCTGAGGAGGGGTGCGCGCTTCGAACTGCTTATATAGATCGAGTGCGGACATGTATTCGCCACGTTTGAATGCAGCGGCGGCATCTTCCGCCATCATCTTAAGCTCACTGCTCAATCCGTCGGTCTTCTCTTTCAAGCGCGCTTTCTTCTCTACATCGTTTATGGCGCTGCGATAATCCTTATTGTCCGGTCTAGAAGCCGACGCTCTCTGGTAGCTGGAAAGCGCCTCAGCAAAGTTTCCGGATGCCTCATAGATAATGCCCATACTAAAATGTGCTTCGGCATTGTTCGGATCGAGCCTAATGACTTGTTCGAATTTCTCTGTGGCTTCATGTGCCCTTCGATTGCGCCAGAGATTTACGCCCTCGCCCAAAAGCCGCTGAAGTTCTGTGTCTCGCGCTGCCTGAACCTGCATACGCGCCTTTTCGATTGCATCTTCTGCTTCATAATCATTGTGCTGATTAGTCTGACCTGCTGCCGCAGGTGGTGGCACAGCCTGTTGTTGTTGAGCACCAGGAGCGGTGCGTTCAGGTTCGCGAATTGGTGGCAGAGCTGCACCTATCTTTGCAAGACGCTCTTGAATAGCTCCTTCTAGGGGTTGTCCAAAAACCTGCTTTTCGATTCTCTGGATGCGAGATTGTTCATCCGAATCATCGTATGTCTTGAAAAATAGTCTCTGCTCCAGTGCCGAAAGCTGCTGCTTGACACTGCCACCGGTGCCCTGAGCCTGAGCCGCGATCGAAGAAACGCCTGCCAGAGCTAGATTTATGGATAGAAGAAGGATAGTAAGTGAGGTGCTTAGTTTGACCTTACCCATTGTTGGACTTTCTCCATAGGAAAGCGCCGTCCGAACGCTCTTGGATCAAAACCGCTCTCTCCTGGTTGTTTAGCATGCGACTCCCAACCCTGAAGAAGAGTAATGGTGGCACACCTGGTCCCTTTGGGAAATGGCGGCAAAGGAGTAACCTGACTCAATGCTAACATCTGCAACTGGTCGTAAGCATATATACCGGACGACTGCTTCAGTGAAAAATTTCCGACCTGTCCGTTCGAAGCACAGGTGAATTGAATCAATGCCGGACGTTCGGTGACGAAGCAAACATTGGATTGCGCTTCCAGCCTCTTGAGGTTGTAATGCCAACGGGCAGCCATTTGGCTAATCCAGCCGGACCAATCCACATCGTACTCACTCAAATATGGTTGCGGAGCCTGCTGCGCTTCGGCAGAAACTCGAGCGGCGAGCGGAACATTTGGGTTGAAACCAGCCGCAGACTGAGGCACCTTTGCTTGTGACGGAGCGCCTGTAGGGAGCAGTCCGCTTGCCTGCTGCTGGGCGGGCGCCAGATGGGAGAGAAGCGTATCACCCGCCTCTCGGCTCAACTGCGGATTCTGATTGACCTGAGCATTTAATTTGAAAGGCGCTTGACGCTTGACGGCGGGCTCCTGCGCCATTACGGCGGCGGGTAAGCTTGCCGCCAGGACAATGAGGGCGCCCAGGCGCGCGATGACAATGAATCGCGGAATTTTCATCATACTTGGAATCATAAAATTGGCGGTGGGGCCTGTAACTGGTGAAATTACGAAGACGTGCTTATATGCAGTTAGGGAATGCAAGCTGATGGAATTGAAGAGCTGCGAGAACCCCAATCACAGGCGACCGATAAATAATTGGTGGTCGCGTCAAGCATGTAGCTTCTGTCACAATTTGGAAGCATCCAATCCCTGACTTTTGTGTTGATAAAGGCCCCCATTCCTGAGGAGATTCGAACATGGGTTGCGGCCAGTTGCCCGACGACGATGTATTCAGAGAAATCACCAACCGCGACGAGAAGGAGTTGCGGCAGCAGCTTGCTAGAGAGTTGCCATACTGGCTTGGATTTGACCAGCTATCTGGTGTCGGGCTTGGCGGCAAACGTCTAAGGATGTTGTTCGACCATTTTTTATCCGTCGAAGCGGCATGGGCTGCCAGTGCCTCCGATCTCAAGACATTGCCCTGGCTAAAAGCAGAGCAAATCGAGCAAATTATCCAAAAGCGCAATGAAGTCAATTTCGACAAACTGTTCGAAACCCTTGAAAAGACGGGTGTGACGGCCTTGCCTTTCAGTCATCCGCTTTATCCCTCGAGACTGAGAGAAATTGCCGACCCGCCCCTTGTCCTCTACATGAAAGGACAACTTACTCCGCAGGAATTGGATCATTCAGTGGCGATAGTCGGCACGCGCAGACCTACGACTTACGGACAAAGGCTTGCTAAGGAGTTTGCCCGCGGACTGGCAGAAGCCGGTGCAACGGTAGTCAGTGGCATGGCTATCGGCGTTGATTCATTGTGCCACTGGGGAGCCATCGAAGGTGGTGGCAGAACGGTGGCGGTTCTGGCTAGTGGACCAGATCTCTGCTATCCGACCTCTAACAAACTTCTCTACAACGGTCTAATTGACGGTACTCATGGGGCTGTTCTTTCCGAATTCTTTCCTGGAACAAAGCCAGAGCCCTGGCGCTTTCCTGCTCGCAATAGAATCATTAGCGGTCTCAGTAAGGGTGTAGTCGTAATTGAGGCAGGTGCAACTTCCGGTTCCTTGATAACGGCTGATATTGGTTTTGAACAAAGCCGGGAGATTTTCGCCATACCCGGGCGCGTCGATGCCCCAATGTCCATGGGGTGCAACAAGCTGATTGCTGCCAATAAAGCGCAACTGGTGATGAATTACATTGACGTTTTGAATGGTCTCAACTGGGTAACAGTACCGACCGTGCGGGACGTTCCAACAATGGTGGAGCTTTTCGGTCGTGAAAAGGAAGTTTTCGAGCTGGTAACCAGCGAGCCCATTCATTTCGATGTTCTCAGCCAGAGACTGGAAATGTCCGCAGGCGAACTCTCCGCAACCCTGACCATGCTCGAATTGGCAGGTATTGTCGAGCGATTGCCAGGTGACTGGTATTCTCGCCAAACCAAAGTCTCCACTGTCTGACGCCTCGTCAAGGCGGTCAAGTGGCTGAATTGCGAATTTAACCTGTGAAAAACCTTTGTTTTTTGTCTTATGACGAATATTGATTTATTAACAGGGTATCTTAAATGAGGGAGCACGGTTCCTTCATCCGGTGCTGGCGTTAATCAAAAAATGGCGTAAGCCCGAGCAGAATCGCACCCGGGGCAAGCAAATTATCACTAAGTAGCTGAAACTACAGGAAGCCTGAAACCGTAACACATGAAGCTTTGTCTCAGATGCAATCAGTACTTTGCCGACGGTATGGCGGCTTGTCCGAGGGACAACTCCGTTCTCGAGTCGGTCGGTAAAGACCCACTTATCGGCGCTTTGATCAACGACCGCTATGTTGTCGATTCAGTTATCGGCAAGGGCTCAAGCGGAATCGTGTACAAAGCGACTCGATTGATGATGGGTCGCGAAGTAGCTGTAAAAGTGCTGCACAGCTTCCTGGGCGCCGACTCAGGGTCATTGGACCGGGTCTTAAGAGAATTCGCTGCCGCCAGTAAATTGCGCCATCCACACATCATTACCCTCTGGGAACACGGAATTACTGATGACCAACAGCCTTACTTGGTCATGGACTACTTGGAAGGCGGAACGCTCGCCGACCTGATCAAAGAGCGCAAGTTTTTGCATCCGTCGCGTGCACTACCAATCGTCGAGCAAGTCTGTGATGCACTTGCCGAAGCTCATTCTCAGGACATCGTCCACCGCGATATCAAACCGGAAAACATTGTTCTGGAAGAGATGGGCGATGGCGACGACTATGTTAATGACTACGTGAAAGTTCTCGACTTTGGTATTGCCGACGTACCAGAGGCGAAATCCGCTCAGGTGGGTAGACCGAAAACCGTCGCCGGCAGTCCGGCATACATGAGCCCTGAACAGTGCCAAGGTATGCCACTGGATGCCCGCAGCGACATTTACTCGATGGCTGTAATGGTTTTCGAGATGCTGACGGGCGAAAGGCCATTTCAGCACGAAGAACACAGAGCTCTGATGCTCGCGCATGTTACCGAACCGCCGATAAAATTGGGCGCCGTCCGCAGTGACTTGAAGTTTCCCGATGAACTGGAAAGTGTCATTGCTAAAGCATTGGCGAAAAAACCGGACGCTCGATATTCAGACATCAACGAATTTTGGAGAGCGCTTAAAGACGCCTGCAAAGGCATAAAGAGTCCACCTCCGGCGCCAAGACCGACCAAAAAGACTGAAAGCGTCAAAGTTGATGCCTATGAGTTTCAGCCTGAAGAGCGCCTTCTTTCCGGCGACTCTGTCGGCCAAGTAATCCCATGGGGCGAGGATCTTCCTCAGCCACCACCACCGCCACCTTTGCCTGTAATGACATATACCAATGAAGCCGCTCGTGCTCTGGCAGGAGAAATTGGTGACGACCTATGGGCTCTAGAACCGCAACGTGATGAGGCTCCATCTGCTCCTGCACCACTCGATCCGGAGAAATGGTTGCGAAAGAGCCAGGGGCAGGACGTAAATTCAAATGGTGAATCTTCATTCGAAAGCGGATGGGGAGAAGATCCCAGCGCTCCGATTTTCAAGCAAGGGCAACCGCCGCCGCCTCCACCTCCGGGATATTCTCCATTGCCCGGTCTTGGTATCACGCCAACGATTTCTCCAATGATTGAGGCACCGGCCCCGGCGCGTCCCTCGGTAACAAATTACTCTTCCTCCTCACAACAAGCGCAAGCCGCACCAGCTCCGGCTCCGCCGCCACCACCACCTCCTCCTCCTCCTACTCCTACTCCCACTCCCACTCCTACTCCGGCAGCGTCTGTAGCACCGCCGGCGACACCACCATTACCCAATCCTGCATTACAACCTCGCCGACCACTAGTGCAGCCTCCAAGTAAAGGAGGTCCGGCTGTCCCACCTGTTCAGAGAACAGGGCAGAACCCAGTGCAACAGCCTGGACAACCGGGTGGACAACCTTCTGGGGCACCCACTCAACAAGCTCAAGCACCAAACGTGGCAGCACAAAGTCTTGCGCAAGCAGCACCGCCTGGCGGTCCTCAGTCAGCGGTTCAGGCTCGTCCAGCAGCTCCCAATGCTCCCGGAGGAGGCCAGCCTCAACGCATCGGTGCAGCCCCCCAAGCTGGTTCACCGGGAGTAGCGCCAAAACCACCAATGCCAGGAGCACCCAATGCAGCGCCTCCTGTTGGCTCACCTCAAGCGCAAAGGCCAGCAACGCCTCCTCAAGCGCAGAAGACACAACCTATGGGCGTTCCATCACAAGGCGCGCCTACACAGCCGGGCGCTGGAGCACCGAATACGCCACCATCTCCTGCAGGTGCAGCACCACAGATGCCACCAAAACAAGGAGACAAGAAAAACGAAGTCAGCGAAGCAATGTCTCGCTTCAACTCAGCCCTCGATCTTAACTTTGGCGACGATGAAGAAGAGGATGCCTCCACTCGTAGAGCTGAACCTGCGACATCCGCTGCACCGCCAGCAGCAAGAACATCGGCGCCAGCAGAAAGAAAGCGCGCTGACCAAACTCTTATAGAGCCTGTGATAACTGAAGACGAGCTTTTGACTCGCGTGCCCAAAGATATTGCCGATGAACCGGCGCCACCACCGCCGCCACCACCGCCGCCACCACCGCCACCACCACCACCACCTCCTCCTCCTCCTCCTCCAGCGCCGGCGGTCTCTTCCACATCCGCTCCTGCTTTGGCACCAACAGCTAAGCCGCTGGATGATACTCTCAAGGAACGTGCGGTCACAGATACAAAACCAACCCCGGCAAAACCGCCGGAACTCTCACGTCCGAAGCGTGCGGATCAAACACTCATCGAACCTGCTATCGATGAAAGTGAGCTGCTGACCCGGGCACCAAAAGATGTTGCCGATCTGCCGCAACCAGCGCCAATTTCAAAACCGGCACCACCAGTAACACCACCACCTCCTCCTCCTCCTCCTCCTTCGAAGCCGGTCGAGCAAAAGCCGCCTGTCAGCGAGGTGAAGCCTGGCGGAAAACCAAATGATTACCTTAGACCAAAACGTGCGGACCAAACACTCATCGAGCCTGCGATCGACGAAAGTGAGCTGTTGACGCGCGCACCAAAAGATGTCGCAGACGAATTCGTTTCTGAGCCGGTTGCGCCGGCTCCATCGGCGAAAGCGGAAACAACGAAATCGGAAGCTCCGAAACCGAGCGCTGCGATCGAGAAACCAGCCCCACCTAAAGCCCAGGATCCACTCAGACCCAAACGTCACGATTCAACTTTGATTGAGCCGGCTCTCGATGAAAGTGAGCTTTTGACCCGCGCCCCTAAGGATGTGGCAGACGAATTTTCGTACAAGTCTGCTAATGACGACAACGAAACACTGCCGAGTTTCCTTTCCTCCGCTCCAAGTATGGATGAACTCGCAGAGACTGCTCCGGCTGGTCTATCGATGGCGGACCGTTTGGCGCAAGCCGCCAATAGAGCGCAAGCGGAAAGAGAATCGCAAAGTGAGACTGCAGCACTGCCCGAAGCTGACCAATCTGCCGTCAGTCCCGGAGATCTGTTCCAAGCCGGTCCATCAGCTGATGATTTATCCTCATCAGATTTCATGAACAGTGCCGCTGCCAATTTCCTTAAACAGGATGACGTGGAAAGTAAATCCGACGAATTCGCGGCGAAACCGAAAGAGGACAGTTCGGCTGGTACAGGTGCTGCGGCAAGGCTTTTGCAAGCTGCCAATGCCGGAAAAGAGAAACCCAGTGTAAGTGAGTCAAAAACCGGGCTGGGCGCATTTTTCGCCAAAAAAAACGCCGATAGTGCTCAGGAAACAGCCAAATCACCCGAAAAATTGCCTGAAAACCCTGCGGAATCGA
>DTSE01000508.1:0-3264 GCA_012965515.1 Candidatus Melainabacteria bacterium
AGTTGGGACCGACGCCAATGTCCACTACCAGCGGTACTTTCAGCGGTTGTCCGTATTCCATTGATTGCGTGATGACCTTTTTCGCAAGTTCCAATTCATCATTGGGCACTTCGAGAACAAGTTCGTCGTGCACCTGCAAGACAATCTTTGTCTTCATTTTGTTTTCTTTCAGTTCTTTGCTCAGACGAATCATCGCTAACTTCATTAGGTCAGCAGCGCTACCTTGAAGGGGCGCATTGAAAGCGGCTCTTTCATCGGCTTGGCGAATCATTGAGTTGCGGTCATTGAGATATCGGAAATATCTGCGGCGGCCGTAAATTGTCTCGACGTAATTTTTTTCGCGAGCGGTTTCCAAAGTCTCGCTCACAAGTTTCATCACGTTTGGATAGGTGTTGAAATACTTCTCTCGGAATTTCTTCGCTTCTGCCGTAGACACTCCCAAGTCAATGCCTGTGCGATAATCGCCTTGTTGGTAGACGAGCGCAAAGTTCATCGTCTTACCAATGGCGCGCATCTCTTTGGACACTTCTTCGAGAGGAACGTCGAAGATTTCCTTTGCTGTACGCTGGTGAATGTCTTGATTCTTTTGGAACGCATCGATCAGCGTCGGATCTTCCGCCATGTGAGCTAGCATGCGCAATTCTATTTGAGAATAGTCGGCGGAAACCATCACCCAACCTTCCTTCTCGGGGATAAAGGCGCGGCGAATCCGACTGCCGATTTCAGTTCGGATTGGAATGTTTTGCAGGTTTGGATTCGTGCTGGAAAGCCTGCCGGTTGCTGCAACAGTCTGGTTGAACGTTCCATGCAAGCGGTTGTCTCTCGGACTAACAAGCTTCGTAAGGCTGTCTACATATGTGGAACGCAGTTTGGAGAGATGCCTGTATTCAAGCAGCTTTGGAATGATTACGTGTTCGTTTTTCAAGGCTTCGAGTGCTGCTGCATCTGTCGACAAACCTGTTTTCTTTGTCGTCTTGCCTTGAGGTTTCAATCCGAGATCCTCAAAGAGAACCTTCTGCAATTGCTGAGTCGAATTTATATTGAACGAGTGACCGGAGAGTTCGAATATCTCCGATTCCAATCGGGCAATGTCCGAAGACAGTTCAACAGAGAGCTTCTTCAGATACGGAATGTCGAGCGCAATCCCATTCTGTTCCATCTCTGCCAGAACGCATGACAGCGGCAACTCAATCTCGTTAAGAATGAACAACTGTTCTTTGTCCAGCAAAGGCAGATATGTGCGAGCAAGTTCCAAGGTCATGCGAGCGTCATCAGCGGCATATGGAGCGGCTTTATCTATTGGGACCATTTCCATGGTGACCTGTTTTTTGCCAGTTCTAATCAGCTCGGCAATGCGCACCATCTCATAATTGAATACTCTGCTCACCTGATCTTTCAATCCGTGCTTGTCGTCAGGATTGAGAATGTAGCTTGCAATCATAGTGTCGAAAGCCACTGGACGCATGTTTATGCCGTAGAGCGACAGGACATTCATCTCAAACTTTGCATTTTGAGCGATTTTTCCAATCGATTGATTCTCCAGAAGCGGCTTGAGCCTCTCTCTCACAAGATCGTGATCCAGTTGCTGCTGTGTGAGGATACCGGAGTGTCCCACCGGAATGTATGCTGTTTTGATGCCACTACCATTGGTGCCGGAGTTCTCCGGGAGGGAAAGTTTTCCGTCTATTAGATCGAACCCCGCGCCCCAAGCAACTGCGTATCCAACGATATTGGTATCAAGCGATTCGATTCCACTTGTTTCCAAATCAATAGCGAATGCCTTTTGGTTGGAAAGGTCGTCAATCAATAGATTGAGCTGGTCCTCGGTGGTGATGATTTGTGGTGAGGGGGGGCCGAAAGCGCGCTTCTCAAATACCGGAGCATGTGAGACCGGTTCCGTAGAATCGAACAACCCAAGTTGTCTGCCGCCGCTCATACCTGTTTCAGCACCAACTCCTGCACCGACTGAAACTTTTGCTTCGACTTCCACCGAAACAACTGAGAGTGAAGAAATCTCACCTGTTTGTAGAGGCTGTGCGACTTCACCACCTGATATTCGTGCGAGAACTTTTGGCAATCGGTTGACGATTGACTTGATGCCGAGTCCTTGGAAGAACTCACTGGCTTTACTGGTGTCGATTGAATCCAGGCGGCAATGCGCGAAGTCAAACTCCATCGGCACATCGAGTTTGATTGTCGCCAACATTTGGCTCTTGTACGCAATTTCTTTGCCTTCGGTCAGTTTTCCTTTTACCGATTTGGACTTCAATTCTTCGAGATGCTCGTAAATACCATCGAGCGTTTTGTACTGCGTCAAAAGTTCGACTGCAGTCTTTGGACCAATGCCTTTGACACCCGGAATATTGTCCGAAGAGTCGCCGCAAAGAGCCTTGTAGTCAATGATTTGCTCAGGCCAAACACCCATTTTTTCGAACACTTCAGCGCGCCGGTACGTTACCAACCCACCGCCACGAGACGGTGGCATGAGCACCTGGATATCACCGTCCACATCGGTGACTAGCTGAAACGCATCTTTGTCGCCAGTCAGGATGTCCACGCGGATACCGCGTCGTTCGGCATCCTTTGCGACTGTGCCGATTACATCATCAGCTTCGTAGCCGGGAAGCTCATATAAAGGAATGCCGAGCATCTGGACGCCCTCTTTGATGAGCGGCCATTGCTTCTTCAGGTCGTCCGGCATTTCCTGCCGATTTGCCTTGTATTCCACATATTCTTCCTTGCGGAAGGTGGGTTCCTCGCGGTCGAAGGCGACCGCAAGCATTGTCGGGTTGTGCTTTTCTATCAGATCGAAGATAGCGTTGAAGAAACCGTAGAGCCCCCCGGTTGGAATGCCGGACGAACTGCGCAATCCCATTGAGAAGAGCGCGTAGAACATGCGGAATGCCAGGGAGCTGCCGTCAACGAGAACGAGAGTCTCCTTTTCTGCCATTTCAATTCCTCCGGTGTGTGGACCTTTCTATCTTTTCTTCTGCGTAAGGGCGCATGCAATGCGACCCTACGCTTCGCGGTCCGCGTTGCCGCAAGACCACCGGTCGACGCATGGCGTCGACCCTACATTACTGTGCTGCGGGTGCAGCAGCCGGCGCGGCGGATGTTCTTGGTCTAGGTGGTCCCATTACTTGCCCGATTGCATCTGACAAGCCGGAGCCTTCGCAGAGCGACGGCGCTTCGATACCCAGAATACTGGTTACCGTAGGCGCAATGTCGATGGGGCTGACCGTTTGGCTGAAGCGTCCTGCACGA
>DTSE01000508.1:3274-4455 GCA_012965515.1 Candidatus Melainabacteria bacterium
CACAGAACCAGCGGCACTTGGGTGTCGTAAGCAAACGGCGAGCCGCTGCCGGTTCCAGCTGATTCGGAGGCGAATACATATCCCGGCTTTGGATAAATAAGCAATTCACCGGAGCGATTCCAGTAATAGCTGCGTCTTTGAGCTTCCGCGTTTCCACCGCTTTGCACTTGATTGAGAATCAATTGGTGGCGGCAAAGAACGTCTCCAACACCAGCGATCGACTTGGCTAATTTGGCGGCCACTGCTTCAACATCAGCTTGGCGGACTTTTTGCTTTTCGAGTGTTTCCAGTTTTAGGTAAACATTGGGAGGTGAGAACTCGTCGATCCAGTCATCTGGCGCGATCTGTGAATCGAGCGCGGAGTCGAGCAAAGTCTTGAACGTTTTTGGATCGATCTTGCCGGTGTTCATTCTGCGTTCTTTGAGAAACTCCGGAATCGGCATGGTCCCGTGCGCAGCAGTGAACACGATGAGAGTGTTGTTCAAGCCGACCTTCTGATCGACGACTTGAAACAAGCTGGCAAGAGACTGGTCCATTTTGAGGACGAGGTCTTCAGCTTCCTGACTGTAGGGTCCAAAGGCTTGAGTCAAATGATCTCCGGCAGCCAAGCTGAGGCAGAGCATATCCGGCTCATTATGCTGACCGAGAAACTCTTTTTCGATTGCTTCCTTTGCAAAATCGCAGGTCATTTGGTTGGCCCACGGTGTCATCGAGAAGGCGTTGTAGAAAGCCTCGCCTTGTCCACTAATGGTATGTGGGAAAGTTTTTGACCAACCGTCTACTGCTTTCTCGTACGGATAGTCATCGCGAGTGGATGCGCCGTATTCAGTCTCCGGCAGGCTTCTTTGCCAGGGCTTGCCATTGTATTTGTCGGCGTAGCGCTGGTCGTTGAAAGCTTTCGCCCAAGCTGGAAGGTCGACAGAGTATTGTGATGAGGTAACGAAACTGCCACTTGTGCGGTCGAACCAATATGCGCCGTTGGCGAGAACACCGGCAAGCATCAGGGCTGATGTATCGCGCAACGAGCAAGAAACAACCTTACTTCTGCCGTTTGTTGCCAGTTTCATCTGGTCACCAATGGTGGTGCCGACCAAACGCATCGAACTTGCACCCTGTCCGCTGGCACCAACCAAATGGTAGGTATCGTCGGCGGTGGCGCTCATAATTCTATTCTTCTTCGG
>DTSE01000508.1:4481-6634 GCA_012965515.1 Candidatus Melainabacteria bacterium
CAGCGACGATTCCGGAAAGCCAAGGATTGGCTCCGGTCGAGATAGCGGCTTGCCCGCACGCATTCTGGGACGTTGCATAGCTCAGGCGGCAGTTTGTGTAGTTGGCGCCGTGCTCCATTAGATATCTAAGTCCGCCACTGCTTAGTTTGTCTTGATAGCGGCTCAGGTAATTGTAGGAAAAGTGATCGGCAACAATTAATAGAACGAGTTTGGGTCTGGCCGATTGCGAGGCTTGAGCCAGTGCGGGTGGGCAGATGCTGTTGATGCCCAAACATATCAATACAAGCAGTGTAAGAAATGCTCTCAACAAATGCACAAACATTACCTCGCTAAAAGTAGAAACCGGCGCTGCTTGCCGAAGCTTGCTGGATGTCGCCCCGCTGCTGTCGACAAGAAGGTTCTAAAGGAGACTGAGTGCGGCGCTTGACTAGCCTTCAGCCAACCTGCAACAAGTCATTTTACGGCCCTTGAGTTCAAGTTTTCAGCCGTTTGGAGACGCGATAGTGTAACGCTTTATATTGATAACTTTGTGAACTTAAGGCTCTTTTCTAATTACCACTCTAAAATCAAACGAATCAGCACCAGACCAGCGTTTAAGTGGAGAGTGGTTATGAGCGAGCGAACAAAATTATTAAAGAAGGCAGTCATGACTGGCGTTGGCGGAGCTACCAATGTAGACCGCATTAAATCGGCAATCAAAGACGCAATGAACGACCTGGTTAAGGTTGGACAAGACCTTCTCGACGATTTGGAAGAAAAAGGTACCAATAAGACCGATTCGGTCCAACAATTTATGAAAAACCTCAAGTCCGAAACTGAAAAGAAGGGATTTGAAGTTGAAAAGAAAGTTTCCACCAACGTTAAGGGTTCGATGAAGAAGGCTGCCAAAGAGCTCGGACTTATCACCCGTGAAGATTGGGAAGAACTTTACGAGCGTATCGCCGCTATCGAAGATGCAGTAGGCGTTGGCGCTGGTGCTGGTGAAGAAGATTCTGAAGGCAAGAAGAGCCGCAAGAAAAACAAAAACAACAACTAAGTTGTTCACCGTCAAGAATTCTAGAGGGGTGCAGAATATGCGCCCCTTTTTCTTTGGAAAGAAATCCTTGGCTGCGCACGGGTGTGCGCTTGTTTCGAATCAGTAGTTGGTTTCGAATCAGTAGTGGAGACTAAACCCTAGGCGCTGCATTCATGTCGCCCAAAGCCGCCAGGTTGGCGGCGATCCGGCCGGGCGATGCATGGCATCGCCCCTACGGAACTTCGGCGGCATCGCCCGACGGAAACTTCGACGGCATCGCCCCTACAGCATTTCTGGCGGCAATGGCGGAATTTGTGGAATCTGTTGACCCGTGACCGGGTTGGTTAAATATGAGCCGGATTGTCCGAGGTCGGTTACAGGCTGGGGCGTGCGCAGTTGAAATTCACCCGCCAGTCCCGGTATTTCGCCGTTTCGTCCTTGCGCCGCGCTGCGCCAGTCGCCATCAGGAATGCTGACAGGCTCTCCCATGCTGCCTTCGCTTCGGGATGAAATCAGATCTCTGATTACCACCGACCAACTAACTTTCGGCTCTGTCCCGGTCTTTACGGCATTGGCACAGTAATAGAGCATCTGTCCTGCCGGGATTCGAATGTTGCCAAATGCGTAATCCTTGAAGGCAACCAGCGCTTCGCTGGGGGGCGGAGTGCTGTCCTTTCCGCTTGCCACCGGCGCTTTCGTTTTTGAAGCCGTTTTACCATCTGAGTTGCTGAGTTTTCGCTTTTCAGGAGTTTCTACCAGCGCGTTGGAATCAATGACAAAAGTCACTTTGGTCCAGCTCGGAATGTCTCGTGGTTGCAGCCAGTAGAGTTTAAGGGGCAGACCTTCAACAAATATAGTCTTGCTGCCCGTCTCCAAGAGTTCGTTGGCTTCAGCAACAAGGTGCATGTCCGGATTTGTCCAGTCTGAAATCAAGTCTCCCTTGACTGTTTTTTGCGGAGTTGATTCGACCCTTTTCTGTTTTTCTTCGTCCGTGAGCAAGAATTCTTCTTCTTGAATCGGTACTGGTTGTGGCATGAAAACGAAGCGCCCGCCCAGGAGAAAACCTCTCGATGGCGCCTGTGTGCGCGCCAGCCCGTTGACTAAAATTTGATTCGAGTGGGTGCAAAGATCGTAAGTC
>DTSE01000509.1 GCA_012965515.1 Candidatus Melainabacteria bacterium
AAAGAAAGGAAAACAGCCGCAAACGAAGGCGCGTACTGTTTCACCCTGGAACCAGTCGTCTAGCCATTCTCAAAGGTCTGAACAAAACGTGGTCAGCGGAAAGTTGGTGCAAGTTGGCCGAACTGCTTGAGAAAGAACCAGATGTGGACGTGATTCTTGCCGGCGGACCGGACGACAAAGAAGCGATAGAACAAATTGGCGCACAGCTAAAGCCAGACAGCAGCGTTATTTCAACTTACGGTCAGACAAAAAGTTTGAAGGATCTGGTCGGATTGATCGACGTCTGCGATCTGATCGTTTGCGTGGACTCTGCGCCGATGCATTTGGCAATCGCGCTCAACAAGCCGACCGTGGCACTGTTTGGACCAACAAACGAGGCAGTTCTGGTTCCATCAGGCGTGGAACATTTCGTGGTGATGCGAAAGGAAAAATTGTCAGCGAGCAACCAGAAGGAAAACGATGGGTCAAGTCAGTCGACGCATGGAGTCGACTCTACAATAGAGCGGCAGGGCGTCACTGCGGACCAGCAAGGCGGTGCCTCTACAATGGGGCAGGCGAGTTTTCTTTATCCTGGCGCGCCAGCCGTTCAGCTTCCCGCAGAAACTGTCGCCCGGTCTGTTTTGGATCTATTGAAGCGAGTTGAACACCAAGATGGCTCGCCGGCAATTCATGCGGGTTAGGTTCTGCACCCTCACCGAGCACCCTCACTAACACCTCGACAATCTTCGGATCGAATTGTCTGCCGGCGCACTTCTTCAGTTCTTGAATGGCACGCTCATGCCCGATTGCCTTGCGATATGGTCTATCGCTGGTCATTGCATCGTACGCATCGGCAACAAGAATAATGCGCGCGCCCAGAGGAATATTGTCTCCCACCAACTTATCGGGATAGCCGGAGCCATCCATGAATTCATGGTGGTGCATGACGAATCTCTTCGCCTTCTGCAGGCTCGGCAAATCACCAATAATCTGCGCGGACTTTACCGGATGTTCCGCCATGATTGCGGTTTCTTCCGGGGTCAATTTTGCCGGCTTCCACAAAATCGACTCAGGAACGCCAATCTTGCCGATGTCATGAAGAATGCCGCCCAATTCCAGATCGCGCAGCTCTTCGGGCGTCAGCCCCATATTCTTGCCGATCAACAATGCGTATTGCGAAACGCGCAAGCTGTGCCCGGACGTGTAATCGCATTTTGCATCGAGCGCATCAGCTAGAGCACGAATCGTACCGAGGGATACTTCCTCAAGCTGAGAAAGCGCGCCTGTCAGGTCTTGAACAAGCTGAGTATTACGCTGCTTCAGCTCGTAAGTTTCAATTGCCCTTCGAACAGTGACTCTAAGTTCATCTCTGTCCCAGGGCTTCGGCACATATTTGTAAACATGACCGCTGTTGATAGCGTCAATGAGCGCCTGAACATCCGTATAGCCGGTCAGAAGAATACGCATGGCATCCGGGCGTATCGCCAGTGATTCTTTGAGGAGCTGTACGCCGGTCATGCCGGGCATACGTTGGTCGGTAATAATCAGGCTGATGTCATGCTCTTTCAGCAGGTTGAGCCCGTCTTGACCGCTCAAAGCCTCGACCGTGTCGTACTCATCGCTGAGTACGCGCTTGAGAAGGCGGACGTTCGCCTCTTCGTCATCGACGAGCAGTATCTTGTGACGCATTGCCATTCCTCAAGTTTATATCAACAATCAGCAATATGTGATCGAGATCAGTGACAAGAAAGTCGAAGCGCATCTTGTTCTTGAGTTCGTTGACTGCAGGCTTGTTGTC
>DTSE01000510.1:0-2755 GCA_012965515.1 Candidatus Melainabacteria bacterium
GGTCGCTCTATCGAGAAGCCCGCGATGCTGGTCGATAAATTCATGCTGGCGAATTTGCTCGCGCAGAGCTTCAGCCGTGTCCGGCGGCGGCTCCTGGGCCTTGTTCAATTCGGGATTATTGAATCTAGAGAGACCTTCTGCCATTTAGTGCCAATTCACCAATCGTCTCAGCTCGTTCTGGAATTCACTAGCTGCAGAAATCATTCTTATACGCAGCTACTTATATGTGTATCCATATATGCATGGCGAGCTTACGATTAATTCTTACCTCGGCCAATGGGGAATCTCCCACGGCGCTCGCGCAGCCGCCATTTTGCGTTTCTAATCCCGGTCAATTATTAAGACCCGGCAGGCTTTCGGGCAAGTTGAGAGTCTGGTTAAGATTGGTTGGAAAGATCCGGTCACGTGGAATGAGACCCTAGGGTCTTCAATCCCGGCAAAGCTTTGTACTGTTTTTTGGGCGTAAGAGTTTGAGGCGACGATGGCGAAAGTTCTTGTAATCGAGGACGAACCAGACTTCTCAGAACTGATCGGCAGTTGGCTCAAAAGTGAAAATTACACTGTTGAAACGGTCGACACAGGCGAAGACGGACTGGACCGCCTGAAATTCTACAAGTATGACGTCATCATTCTGGATTGGGTCCTGCCTGGCCTTTCCGGCGTCGAGGTTTGCCGGGACTACCGGGGCACCGGAGGCACGACGCCGATTCTCATGCTTACCTCGAAGAAACATGTGGACGAAAAGTCGCAAGGACTGGATGCCGGAGCCGATGATTATCTGACCAAACCTTTTGAATTGAAAGAACTTTCGGCACGGGTGCGGGCATTGCTCCGGCGCCCCAGCGCGTTTTCCGGCTCCGTCCTCAAATGCGGCAATCTAGCACTGGAGCCGAATAGTTTTAAGGTGAAGCGCTCCGGCGACGAAATTGCGCTTTTGCCCAAAGAATTTGCCCTGCTTGAGTTTTTAATGCGCCACCCCAATCAGGTTTTCAGCGCGGAAGCTATCTTGGACAGAGTTTGGGCGTCGGAGTCTGAAGCCTCGCCGGAAACAATTCGCACTTATATAAAAAGACTGCGAAAAAAACTCGATGTGGAAGGTCAACCGAGCGTACTGGCGACTGTTCACGGGGTCGGCTATAAGCTGGAACCGCCACCGGAATGAAGAAGTGCGCCCGGCGCGATAAATTTGCGGGCGAACTTAAATTGTTAGGCTGAAAATTTCAGTCCGCTGTATAGGAGACAGGAGAATCCGGTTTTAATGACAATGAAAGTCCTGATCATTGATGACGAAGAAGACAATCGCCAGATTGCTAATCTCGCGCTTACGATGATTGGCGGTTTTACAGTGATTGAGGCAGAGGGCGGAGAGCTTGGGTTAAAACTCGCGGAAGCCGAAAAACCGGACGTTATCTTGCTCGACTTCGTCATGCCGGCGATGAATGGGCTGGAAACACTGAAAGCCCTGCGTAGTAATCCGGCAACCGAGAAGATTCCAGTCATATTTGTTTCAACCAAATCCTTGCAGGAGCGAGAGAAGGAATTGATGGATGCCGGTGCTCAAGGCATTCTGCCGAAGCCGTTCAACCCAACTCAGCTGCCGGAAAAAATCAAAGAAATCACGGGCTTGGGCGCATAATCGATTCCTTTAGTCGCGCATTGCACGTGTGCGGTCGTTCCAAAAAACCTCAAAAAGTAAGACGGTCTCCTCAGCAGAGATGGTGGCTGAGAAGACCGGCTTTTTGGCTGCTGCGGGGTTAAGCGTGTACTATGCCTACTACTTCAAGGAAGGCATTTAAGAAGGACATGGCGCAAGCGATGGGTCCGGTGTTGTCCTTCAATTCAATGGGTTTCAAGCCTGAAGCCGTGACTTTAGCAGCGGCTGTGGCAGCTGGAACTTGAGCAGCCGGCTGTTTGGTGCCGGTATTGCGCATGCTGGCTCTTTTCTGAAGGTTTTGAACAACCAGTTGGCGAGCACCTTCAGCGTTTGCATAGTTCGACATACTTCCACCGTGTCCTGCGGTTAACGGGATAGCTTGTGCGTTCATCTCTTTATCTCTCCGATTTCAAATTACTGAGTTAATCAGTCAGCCCTTACATTGGTGATAACGATCCCCCCAAGTCTTTTAGGGGGAAAGTCCAAAATATTTTTTTGAAAGCCCCAAGAAGCTCACAGGGGCAGAAATTCTGTTTTAAAGACCAGGGCGTCTGCAATCTCAATTGATATCAATTGAAATTGCAGACGCCCGAAGGTCAGATTTTTAAGTTCCAAAGAGGAAAAATCAGGCTTTGGCGGCCAGATAAGCCTTGCCCTTGCCGACTGCTGTGTTAATTGGCACCCCGTCTTTGCAGAGCGGGCATTCCTCTTCGGCATAAGAATCCAGAGTGACATTCGTCAGAGCATTAAGCTTCACGCCGCCCATCGCCTCGGGACCAACTCCACCACGATTGCAGAGAATGCTGGCGCCCAAAATATTGCCGCCCAAAGCCTTCACGGCTTCCACGACTTTGGCGACACTGCCGCCGGTCGTCACCACGTCTTCCACAATGACGACGTTCTTACCTCTTATATGGTTGTCGTATCCGCGTTTGAAGAGCCGATTTTTTTCGGCGCCTTCCTCTTCTGCATACACAGCAAGGGTTTCGCCACTTTTGCGCTGCTTGGTCAGGTGGTAAGCGACCCATTGGGAAAGCACGACGCCTCCAATTGTGGGGCCGGCGACCACATCGACCGCATCCGCATCGTAAGACCTGGCCT
>DTSE01000510.1:2765-6579 GCA_012965515.1 Candidatus Melainabacteria bacterium
TCACAGACTTTGGATGTGGCTTCGGTATGAACGTACAGAGCATCCTTATTTATGTAGGCAGATCCATGCCGAAGCCGCATCCGCATCGTAAGACCTGGCCATCATTTCACAGACTTTGGATGTGGCTTCGGTATGAACGTACAGAGCATCCTTATTTATGTAGGCAGATCCATGCCGACCGGACGTATAGACAATGTGGCTGTTGGTTACTAAAGCGCCAGCATCAGCCAGCAGTGCCATTACATCGTCCTTGCTCATGTTCATTCTCCAGTTAATTTGCGCCAAAACACCAGCCTGCGCCAAAGCCATTCAAACAGAACACCATCCCATTGGCGTTTCCAGCCTTTCAGAGAGCGTAATTTGGGGTATTCAGAAAAAAATCTATTTGTGACTTTGGTTCCACAATTTTGCCACAAAAAAAAATTACACTGCATTCGTTGAGTCCAATAAGGCTTGTTTGAAATGAAACACCCAGACCGTTCCCCCCAAAAGAGTTTCCAAAGATTGAACCTCAAGGAACTCGGTTTGCAACAACAAGTAGAGTCGAGACTCGCCAGTCAGAAGCCCTCGCTATTAAGGCGCATGACTGAACAGTTACAAGCAAGACTGACCAAGAAGGCAGCCACTAAGTAACTGACCAACAGATAGCAAAGCTTTTCTTCGAAGGGGCGGACTCAAGAAATTGAGTCCGCTGGGGTTTTTAGGGGTCTTTTTCACTACCGCTCCCAATCTAGAAGCAGGGCGTCGACTTTGCAATCGCCCGCGTCAAACCGAGGGCGCGGCAATTTCGCGTTTAATCTTTCCGCCCCACACAATTTTTCTTGTGGCGGAAAATTCCACAACTATTCCACGAATGATCTCTAATCTGTAAAACATCAGGAACTCGAACCCCCTTCCGAGGACAAGACGATGCAAACCGAAAAGAGAGAAAGTCAACGTGGTTTTCAAAGACTGGATCTCAACGAGCTCGAATGCCTCGCGAAGTCGAAGAGTTCCAAAAGAGACCTGCGCCGTGGACTGCGCGAACTGATCTCGAATGCAGTGAAAGTTGTGATGCCGGCACAAAAATTCAATCACGACTACCAATAAGAGTTTTCACGACTAACGGAAAGGGGCGGGTTCGGTGTTTACCGGACCCGCCGGGTTTTTGGGGAACAACACGGGCTGACATCCGTCCACTGCAAAAGAAGAAAGAGAAAGTTGGAAGCAAAAAGAAGCGAGCTTCATTCGACAAGGTGGCAGTGAGCAGAAATTGTTCAAGCCTGAAGTGAATAGCTGGGGTGGGTGTAGAAAGGATTTTTGAAGAAGCAGAAGAACAAAGTGCAGAAAATTCTGAACTGAAAATCGAATTGATCAAATCAAAGTGAAGACAAAAAATTCTGCAAAAAAAGTTTCTCTCCAGAAAATTCTCTTCTTTCCTTACCGAGCGTTCCCGAAAACCAAGACAGAGTAATTGATTCCAGCCTCGAAGCTGGGCACCGGCGATGGTGCCTGATCGATATCTAGTGCGTACAAAAATGCTCAGATCGCGAGTGCAAAGATTAAACTCTAACTTGACAGGAAAACGAATAAATTTCATGCTCTTAAATAGGGCTCTCTATGAGAGCTTTGCGTGGAGGATAGGTTCAACCTATTATGGAAACTGTAGAAACATTCGATTTACTAGAATTCCAGCAGAAAGCGCGTGAACTCTGCTGTCCCAAGAAGCTGTTCCAGCTTTGGGAGGATGTGTGCAGGCGTTATGACAGCCGCGAAATCGGCGAGTACGAATTGGAAGAGATGAAGGAAGTCATTTGGCCGAGCCTTCATGCATTAGCTTCCATTCGCAACAGTGTCAACGATGCTCCTGCACCCAGCGAAGAGCCCAAGCGCAAACGCGCCTGAGCCAAGGGATTCTAACGCTCACGTCTAAGATGCGTGCATTATCGCGTGACCTTTTCGCGGAAAAAAATCGCGTCCGTCAAATTACGTGGCGAAAAATTTCCACTGCTGATCGGTGACCGGCATCACGCTCAAACGCGCATTTTTTACTAGAACAAAATCCTGCAAAGCCTTCTCCGCTTTGACCTGAGCCAGTGTCACAGGCTTGGACAATTTCTTCTTGGGTTTGACGTCGAAGACGACCATCTTAGGATCATTGAGTTTCGGATCGACATACGGCTCCGACACCACTTCGCAAATTCCAACAGCCGCTTTCTCATCGCCAGTGTGATATACCAACGCAAGATCACCCTTATGCACCTCACGCATATACTTCAGCGCAAGATTGTTTGCCACGCCATCCCAAATCGTTCGCCCATCTTTCTCAAGGTCCGCGTAGCTGTAGCAATCGGGTTCGGTTTTGAAAAGCCAGTAAGCCATTATTGAATTCTTCCTCTGCCGGGCTAATTTGTCGAACAAAAACGTGAATGAGAGATGGGGATTATACTAGCCAGTAAGAGTCCCAACAAGAATCAGCACGGAAAACACATGCAGTCGAAAAGAAAATTTGTGCTCTCGTGCTTGATTGCCATCTCAGCTTGCGGAAGCGTCTTTGCATCGGATTGGGTGGAAGAAGAGGGAGTCAGCGACTTTCAGGCTCCGCGCCGGACACGAAACGTACCGGTGGAGCAAAATCCGGATGCTGAAGAACACCGCGGGCAACCACGTGCGCATCGCTTCAATGATGAAAGCGAAACGGAAGACGGTCCGAATGCGCAGGTGGGAGATGACGGCGGCGGGCATGGGATACCGGCGCCCAAGAAGAAAAAGGGTAATCTGCTCGAAGGAGGTGTCTCTCACTTCCATTCCGGCGCGCAGCAAAGTCAAAATCCATCCTCCGGGGCACCACCTCGTTTCGGATTGATCCAACAAGAACCAACAGCAATTCACTATCCGCCGGCAAAAGAAGCGATAGTAGAGGCGAAAACATTTCGTTCTTGGATTGAGAAAAACCATCCCCAATTGCAAGGCTCGCTGCAAGCGCAGCGAGAGCAAATCATTGAAGTGAAAGGCAAATGGGACGACTCCGGGCATGTGCTGCGAGCGTTTGGCTTGGGCTGCTCAAAAGTACCGCCCGACCAACTGTACAAATATGACTTGAGCAAATCGAAAATCCTCATCGTTGATTGCGCGGGTAACGTGCCTCAAGAGGGGCTTGTCGCGATCAACAAATTCGTTCGTGGTGGCGGTTATTTGCTCACAACGGACTGGGCGCTCGAGGGATGCTTGCAGAAAGCGGTTCCCGGATTCATTGAGTGGAACGGCGACAATACCAGCGAAACCAGAGTCGTGGACGCCTATATCAAAACCGAAGATCCGGTTCTCACACAAGGAACTGTGCCGCGCGCGCACTGGAAGTTGGACAGAAAGTGTCAGCTCATGCGAATCATCAAACCGGATAGGGTCGAGGTACTTGCCGCAAGTGTGCAGCTCAAAACCGATGACTCGCAAGGCTTAGGCAATCTCGCGGCGACGTTTCGCTTTGGTAAAGGCAAGGTCCTTCACCTGGTCGGACACTTCGACTACAACTCAGGACGAGCATTCAACAATCTTTTGCCAGATCCGGCACCAAAAATCGGCATCAGTTTGCGACAAGCCATTGCCGCCAACTTCATCGCCGAAGCGCTCGGACAGACCGATTCAACACCAGCGACGTCGCAGGGCAATTAGCGATGAACTGCGGCGGACTGTAGGGGCGGCATGTATGCCGCCCGCGCGAATGCTGATGGAATGCGCCCCTACGCGAATTGTGCAACCTTTGCAGGGGCGGGACAAATCCCGCCCGCAGGGCGACGCATGGCGTCGCCCCAACAAAGATCGGGCGCGTGCAACG
>DTSE01000511.1 GCA_012965515.1 Candidatus Melainabacteria bacterium
GTTCCAACGATTCCAACAAGTCGAAGCCTCTGACGCAAAGCGCAAAGGCGGTACAGGTCTGGGTCTTGCAATTTGCAAGGGCATCATCGAAGCCCATGGCGGCACGATCGGTGTCGATTCAGAAGAGGGCAAGGGCTCGGTCTTCTGGTTCCGCATCCCACCCGCGCAAGCTGGAGCCGGTCAAAAGATGGTTTCCTGAAAACCCCGAATCTGTGGGGAATTAAGGCGTTCAAAGTTTTTTGTTAGATCTGCAAAACCGGGTATATGAAACTTGTAGGCACTCGAGCGGGGCTGATATCAGCATGAAAGTTCTCATCATCGATGACGAGGAAGACACACGCAGTATTGCCGCCATGAGCTTGAATATTCTCGGCGGGCTGGATGTCGTGGAAGCGGAAAATGGCAAGGTTGGCGTTGAGAAGGCGGCAGCTGAACAGCCTGACTGCATTCTTCTCGATTGCATGATGCCGGTTATGGACGGTGAAAGCACGCTTGCCGAACTGCTCACCAACGAGCAGACCAAAGGCATTCCGGTAATCTTTCTCACCGCAAAAGCGATGACCAGTGAAATTGAGCGCCTCAAGCGCCTGGGAGCAATCGGGGTTCTGACTAAGCCTTTTGATCCGACAGCTCTAGCAGGACAAGTGAAAGCGCTATTGGGGAGATAAGCCGGCTACATGCAAGAGTGGAAAGAGACATTCGGAGAACTGAAAGAGCAGTATGTCAGGCGCTCGTCGGAAAGACTTGGCAAGATTGTCGAGATGGTCAGTATTCTCATTGAGAAGCCGGGCGATATCGACACTGTTAAACAGTTGACCCGACACTTCCACTGGTTGGCTGGATCGGGCACGATGTACGGCTATCCCGCCGTTTCAATGCTGGGCTCCGAAGGCGAATCTCATTGCGAGCAGGTTATTCGCGGCACTTTACCGCAAGCTGATGTAGACCGGTTGAAAGCTCTTCTTCACGAGCTTTCTTTTCAGTTTTCAGAACAGGACGCTCCGCCCGATACGGTGACGCTGGGGACAGGCGCGCCGCCGGAACAAAAGCGTACAGAAAATGACATTCTCATTGTTGGCGAAGACTTAAACGATCTGCAGACCATGGCTCGCCTAGTCGAGGCAGAAGGCTATCCGGTGCGCACCGCGCGCTCGATGTCTACTGCCGTTAACGAGATTCAGGCCGAGCTTCCTATTGGTGTGATTATTGAAATCCCACTGCCGGACGGCGATTGCTATGAGATGGTCGAGCAGATTCGTTCTATGAACGGCGGCGACGAACCGGCAATCATTATATTGTCTAAGCGTACCGGCTTCCTCGACAAAGTTCGCTCGATTCACTGCGGTGCCGACTCGCACTTCGAAAAACCCATCGACACAAAGGCTATGCTGCGCCGCTTGCGATATTTGCTGGATAAGCATAAGAAGGAAGTAGTTAAGATTCTGTCTGTGGAAGACGATCCGGACCAGGCTGCGTTTATTCGCGCCTTTCTCGAATCAGCCGGCTATCAGGTCCGTACCGTTACTGATCCCAAACACTTCGAATCCGCGCTCTCTCAGTTTCAGCCGGATCTTGTCTTGCTTGATGCGATGCTGCCGGGCGTCACAGGCTATGAACTGGCGCGTTTCATCAGACAAGACGAGCGCTATGCAACACTGCCCGTGCTCTTCCTGACGACGCAAGGTCACTTGGAGGCGCGTATCGAATCAGCCAGAGCAGGCGGTGACGACCACCTCGTTAAGCCCGTCCCGCCGGCGCTTCT
>DTSE01000512.1 GCA_012965515.1 Candidatus Melainabacteria bacterium
GATACTGCCTCAACAATTGCAAGTTGAACTCGATCCCCAACATCGGAATGATGATGATTGAAACGAATATCAGTGCTTGCTTGAAAAATTGTTTCATGCTCGAAATCTAGAACTGGAAGTAGATAAACCTTGCCCCACCGAACTCGCCCAAAATGATGATATAGAAAAAAAGCGTGTAATAACAAATCCAACGCGTCGAGAGCTTCTGCTTCTCAAGAAACGCCACTCCACCTTTGTTTCGCTCGAAGTATTGAACGAATTCCAAAATGAAAATCGCAACGATAGAAACAAGCATCTCTCCGCCTGTCAATCCAAGATCGCCAAGCTTGTCGGCATTGTTCAAAGGCAGGAGATGGGTCACAATCCAGTGGGCGTCAGCAGTCGAGTTAGCTCGGAAGAAGATCCAGGCGAAGCAAACGGCGTTGAAAGTTATAAACAATCCGAGAAAACGCCGCACTACAGGTGGAAGCACTTTCGAAACAGAGGAGCGCTGCCAGTACAAATAAATGATGATAAAAACACCATGCAGCAAGCCCCATTCTGCAAAAGTCCAGTTGGCGCCGTGCCAAAGCCCGCTTACGAAAAACACGATTACAATATTTCTCAACCTGAGAAACTCACCATATTTGCTGCCGCCCAGCGGAATGTAGAGATAATCGCGAAACCATGTGGACAGTGAGATGTGCCACCGATGCCAGAAATCTTGAATGTTTGGCGCGGCGTAAGGCGAGTTGAAGTTCTTCATGAGCTTAATGCCCATCACCCGCGCCGCACCAATAGCGATATCACTGTAGCCGGAAAAATCGCAATAGATTTGGTAAGCGAAGCAGTAAGTTGCCAGCACCAGTGGCAGACCGCTGTATTCATGAGGCTGATTGTAGACATGATTTACAAGCATCGCCAGCCGATCGGCAATGACGATTTTCTTGAAGAATCCCCAGAGCATGAGGCGCAAGCCGCTGGTGACATTCTCAGAGACGAAAGGATGGTCCTCTTTGAACTGGTGAATAAGATTCTGGGGACGCTCAATCGGACCGGCGACAAGCTGGGGATAAAACATCACATACAGCGCATAAATGCCCAGATGTTTTTCTGCAGGTTGATTACCTCGATAGACCTCAATCGTGTAAGCAAGCGCTTGAAAGGTGTGAAAGGAAAGCCCGATAGGCAGGATCAAATTGAGCGGCGGAAACTTCCACGTTATGTGCAGCAGTTGCAGAATCTCGGTGAAGTTTTGGCAAAGGAAGTCGTAGTATTTGAAAATCGCCAGCAGTGAAACGTTAGCCACGACGCTCACGAGCAAAAACAGCTTGCGCTTGCCGCCTGTAGCGCCTTCAATCTTGCGCGCCGCCACATAGTCGACAATTATTATCAGAAACAGAATCGTGACGTAAATTGGAATCCACGCCATGTAAAACAAACAGCTGGCGAGGAACAACAGCAGCCAACGCCAGCGATTCGGAAGAATAAAATACAGAGCAGTTACTATTGGAAAAAACAGTAAGAACTCGACGGAATTGAAAAGCATTAACGCCTGATTTAGTTTCTGGAATCGGGATCTAATTGTTTAGTAAGGCTGCTCTTCAATCGTTCCCGCACGAAACAGCCGGGAAACCTCACAGCGACTGAATAAACGGGAAAAAATGCCAGCCGACGGAAGAAAGCTGAGAATGAGGATGTTGATGACATGTTTAAGTTCCAGGGGTTGCCAAGCGGAAGCCCGTAGAATGGTTCTACTTTCGTAGCGGAGAAGCTTTCAAAAGCCCGACAGAGTTACGAAACCCAGCCCTCAAGATTCTAAAAACGGTGAAAAAAAAATGAGCAGACCATACACGGGAGTTCCTAGCTTCAAAGGTCTACTTCTTCTCGGCATCATAGGCTTTGGCGGATATACGATCTTTTCTCAGTTCAGCAGTAAGAATTGGCCGGAAGTGCAAGGAAAAGTCACCAGGGTCGAAGTCCAAGAGTCCTACCGCCCCTACCGCCGCCATACCTACGACTACAGCAGTCGCTATGAGTTCACACCCGTCGTATCATACGTTTATCTGGTCGACCATGTTTCCCACGAAGGAACAGCAAACCTCCAGACATTCCGCTCTCGCAGTGAGGCTGAAAACTACTTGTTGAGCCGCTATTCCAAGGGCATGCACCTGCGAGTGCTCTACAACCCGAACCATCCCAATTTCTCCAGCCTCCATCGCTCGGCGATATAGCGCCAGTTCCGATGAGGGCAAGCGACTGAGCTAAGCGTGCAGATTTCAGGGTTCTTTGCTATGTTTACTGTCGGTAAGTGCCGGGGAATAGGCAGACTGTAAGCAGTGGCGGGCGCAAAATGAGTTATTCAGGCGACTTTCTAAAGAAGTGCTCAACTGTCTTAGCGGATTTAGATGCAGATGCAATCGAGCAAGCAGCGCGCCTGCTCAACCAGGTCAGAGAGGACGGCGGAAGGCTCTTCGTCGTCGGCTCCGGTGGCGGCGCCGGCCATGCCTCGCACGCGACTTGCGATTTCAGGAAGTTGTGCAACATCGAAGCATATGCGCCCTACGACAATGTTCCCGAGCTGACGGCACGAATAAATGACGAAGGCTGGGAATCGACTCTTGTCGAATGGCTTAAAGTCAGCCGCTTCAACAAGAAAGATTGCCTGCTGGTATTTTCCGTCGGTGGCGGAAACCGAGAGAAAAACATCAGCCCCAATCTGGTCAACGCCGTTCTTTTGGCTGACAGCCTGGGCGCGAAGAGCATCGGAATTGTAGGGAAAAACGGCGGCACCACTGCGAAAAACGCAACCGTCACTGTTCTGATTCCAGAAATTGACGAAAAGCTTGTCACGCCGCTGACTGAGGGCGTTCAAGCAATCGTATGGCATATTCTGGCTTCCCATCCTATCTTGCAAGCTAAGAAGGCGAAGTGGGAATCAGAAGTAAACGTTTGAGTTTCAAGCAAATTTGAAACAGAGGAAAGTCGCAAACAATGATCATAGCCAGAAGTCCGATGCGAATTTCTCTGGGTGGAGGCGGCACAGATCTCCCTTCTAACAAGTACGTCTACATTATGGTCAATGAATCCTGGCACGACGAATATGTACTCAAGTATTCGCAATTGGAACGCGCAAGAACGATCGCCGACATAAAACATCCGATCATACGCTCAGCGTTAGAATGGTTTGAAATGGGACCGCATCTGGAAATCGTCAGCATCGCAGACATTCCCCAGGGCACCGGGCTTGGCTCTTCCGGCAGTTTCACAACGGCACTCCTGAAGGCGCTTCATGCATACCAGAAGAACGATTGGCTCAGCCCCAACGAGCTGGCAGAGCAAGCCTGCCGCATTGAAATCGAGATATTGAACGAACCGGTCGGCAAGCAAGATCATTACATATCTGCTTTCGGCGGGCTCACTTGTTTTGAAATTGGCGTGGACGGAAAAGTCGATGCATACCCCGCAAAAATTTCTGAGGACACACGCAGCAGACTGGAAGACAATCTCGCCATCTTCTACACCGGCTATTCACGCTCCGCATACGACATGCTTGCCGATCAAAATAAAAGGACAAACGCGTCCGACAGTGCGATGTTGGAGAATCTACACAATATAAAAGCGCTCGGGCATCGTGTCAAAGATGCTTTAGAGAAAGGCGAAACACAGCAATTTGGCGAGTTGCTTAACGAGCACTGGCAGCACAAACGGAAGCGCTCCGAAGGAATGTCGAACACGCGTATTGATGAACTCTACAGCATTGCCATGCAGAACGGGGCAATTGGCGGAAAACTCATTGGAGCAGGCGGCGGAGGCTTTCTGATGTTCTACACAGAAGAGAAAAACAAACTCCGCAACGCCATGCAAAAGACTGGCACGAAAGAAATGCGCTTCCGCTTTGATTTCACCGGCACCACATTACTGGGTGACAGAAATTGAGAGAAATCGGCATTCTTGGAGGTGGAGTCGCTGGACTGAGTCTGGCATATTTCATCGGCGAGCAAGCAGAAGTTCTCGAGAAAAGCTCACGCGCAGGCGGACTTTGTCGCAGTTTTGAGAAAGATGGCTTCACCTTCGACCTGGGTGGTCATATTCTTTTCTCAAAAGACCAGGAGATTCTAAACCTTGAATTGTCGCTGCTGCACGGCAAACTCAACAAGCTAGAGCGAAAAGCTGCCTGCTGGTTCAAAAACAGATTCGTCAAATATCCGTTTGAAAACGGGCTATCCATGCTGGACAAAGATGACGCATATGCATGTTTGATCAACTTCATTTCCAACCCCCAGCGCCCCCAGCACAACTTTGAAGACTGGATTTACAACACGTTTGGCAAAGGTTTGGCCGAACTTTATCTGCTTCCATACAACCGGAAGATCTGGAAGACAGAACCCCACAACCTTGACTGTCAGTGGGTTGAACGCATTCCCAAACCGCCAATAGAAGACATCGTCAAATCAGCCCTCGGCCTCGCAACCGAAGGTTATGTCCATCAGCTGCACTTCTATTATCCGAAGGAAGGCGGCTTTGAAACACTTCCTAGAACATTGGAAGAAAGCATCAACGGACGCATCACCAAAGGCTTCGAAATCAGGTCGATTTCTCGAACCGGCACAGGCTGGGCAGTTTCAAATGGTTCAGAAGAGCGTTGCTACAAAAAACTCATTTGCGCAATGCCGATTCTCGAACTTATCAAATCTTTGAAAGATGTTCCAACCGAAGTGATTCATGCCAGTGAAAACCTCGCATATAACTCACTTTCAGTAGTGATGATTGGACTCAACCGTCCGCGCAAACACGAACTTGTATCGTGCTTCTTCCCGCAATCGGATATTATCTTCCACCGTCTGGTCTTCCACGATTACTTTGGCAAAAATTACGTTCCAAGTGGCTGTTCATCGATGGTTTGCGAAGTGACATCCAAATACGGAGATGAACTCTGGTCGATGTCGAACGAGAAATTGACGCAACGAGTGATCGAAGATCTATGCCGTGAGGGATTTATCGAGAAAACACAAGTGGCAGCTACAGCCGTACAGCGCGCAAAATACGCCTATCCCGTTTATGATCTTGGACGAAGCAAAAATCTCGAAATCATCAAACAATATTGCCGCGAGCTTGATATAGAACTTTGTGGGCGATTCGCCGAATTTCATTATGACAACTCCGATCAAGTTATCCGTTCTGCCAAGACAGTATCCGAAAGAGTCGTCGCGAAACAGGAAGTAAGCTAGTGGACAACGCCGAAAGCAAAACGGAAAACGTCTTCATTACTGGTGGCGCCGGATTCCTCGGCAGTACCTTCGCAGAGCGACTTCTGTCGTTTCCTCATATCGCCAAGATCACAATATTCGACCGTAACGCGACCAATCCTGAAAAGTCAAAGCTGAAGGTCAAAGATGATCGAATCGCTTTGATTGCAGGAGATCTAAAAGTCCCTAAAACCCTTACAGAATCTATGATGGGACATGACACTCTCATTCACTTAGCTTCCAACGCAGATATTTCTCTGGCCGAAAAACAGCCAACCATCGATTTCGAAGAAGGCACGCTGATAACGCAATTGGCTATCGAAGCAGCAAGACTTGCCGGTATTTCAAGAATTCTCTACGCGTCCGGAAGCGGTGTATATGGAGACTGCGGCACGTCACGCATGAAAGAAACCGATGGACCGCTGCTGCCTATATCAACATACGGAGCAAGTAAATTGGCTGGTGAGTCCATGGTCTCGGCCTATTGCCACATGTTCGGTCTTACCGGCATTGCATTCCGTTTTGCAAATATTGTCGGTCCCGGACAGACGCACGGAATCGCGCTTGACTTTGTGGAAAAATTGCTGCGCAATTCCAACGAACTGGAAATTTTAGGCGACGGAAAGCAAACCAAATCATACATCAGTGTCAATGATGCGTTCGACGCAGTCTGGCTGGCAAAAGAGAAAAGCGAGAAAAGAGATAGAGAATTTGACGTGTTCAACGTGGCGTCGGCAGACGAAATATCAGTCAATGAAATTGCTCGAATCGCCATTGAGGAAGTTCTCCCAGAAGGCTCCTGTGTCAACTTGAAATACAAGGGCAAAGACCGAGGCTGGAAAGGCGACGTGCCGGTAGTGCGCATGAACACCGACAAAATACGCTCGCTTGGGTTTGCTCCGAAATTCTCATCAGCAGAAGCAATTCGTATTGCCATAAAGGGGATCTTAGAAGCCAAGAAAGCGGGCACAAAGACTTAGAACTAAAGTCAGGCGATTTATTAGCCACCTGCGAACACCCGGATGACCCAAGCGCAAACTTCCAAGTTTCAAAAATACCGAAACCTTGCCAGGTTTGGCGCACTCATTTACCTTGTCGGCTGGACTCTAATGCAGTTCGGGCTACTGGCGATTCTCTACATTGCGCCAAACCCGCCCTTTCTCTTTCCTAACTATTTCGGTCGCAAGAGCATGACCGATTTCGCCAAGATTTATGTCACTGCAAAGTTGGCAGCTTCCGATCATCCCGAAAAAGTGTACGACTCAGAGTCAATGCTCAAAGTCGCGCAGGAAGTCTTGCATACCACAGAGAAGCCCGATTCCAGTGAAAGTACCGCATACACTCCCCATATGGCTGCGGCAATCGCACCAATGTCGAAGCTGCCCATAGTCACGGCATATTGGCTGTGGCTGCTCGCTTCCACCGCCAGCGCAGTAACGGCGATGGTTCTGATATTGAAGAGAGAGCGAAGGTTAGACAATTGGTCAACAACAGTAATTACGCTTGCCATACTCGGCTCCATCAACTCAATGACAGTTCTGCTCGCCGGTCAAACGACCTGGTACATGTTCCTATTTTTCTGCATCACATACATCGGGCTTAGCCGAAAGAACGACATTGCTACAGGAGTAGGCTTCGCATTAGCAACGATCAAACCGCAGTACAGCTTCCTCTACTTCGCCGGTCTGGTTGCGGAAAAACGTTGGCGGGCGCTGCTCATCTTCAGCGTGCTGGTTGCGCTGATGCTCACGTATGCCGGTTTTGTTCTGGGCTGGGAAAACATCATCAATTATCCGAAAATCATCAACCAGAACAGTACAAATGACGCAACCTGGTTTCCGCACAAAATGTGCAATGTCAGGGCGCTGTTGTGTTACCTGATGCCCGATCAAATTGCGTATAAAATCGGCTTTGCCATCACACTTTTGTCGGCTCCGTTCGTTTACAAACTCTGGCGCGGCATTGGAGAAAACGCAGAAAAACGCCGATGGATTTTCGCAATCACAATGCTGCTTGCATTGACACTAGGTCCGCACGTCAACTGTTACGACTGCATGCTCGTTGGCGTACCGGCAATTCTTACCCTGCCCTCCGGCAGTCTTATCGACATGTGGCAGCTAGAATCGAAGCCATACCGCTGGTGGTGCTTCTTACTGGTAGCATATGCGGTGCTAGGCTGGGTGCTGGGTTCTAACAACTACGTTTTCATCCCGCTCGATGTCGCGCTCATTGTCTCAGGCTTGATGCATCTGCGCACGCTGGACAAAGTCGAAGCTTCGTAACAGTTTCCAACTCCGGCCGCCCGCGCGCATGCACGCAGCGAGCCAGATTAACGAGCCACGCATGGCGTAGTCCCTACAGACAACCTATTCTTCGCGGACAGGCTGAGCAGTGTCAGAGCCTTTTGTTATCGACATGGCACTGATAAAGATCGACGAGAACATAATGCTCAAGCCGATGATAATCATAGTTCCGCCCAGTGAAGCCCATTCCGGACGAGGAACAGGCAAGTAGCCGGATTTGATCCACTTGTAAGTGATGATGGCGAATGTGACTACACCGGCAAGCGTCAAGGAGGCGCCCAGCAGCAGACCGCTTTCCAGATGGAAGACGCTGTAAAACTTCGAGAGAAACTTTTGGTTAGGATCGAATCTGCGACTCCAGGAATATGTCTTTGCGTGCAAACCAAGCATCAGGGTCTGCACACCGACGACACTAAGGACGGTGCCAACCACACTGCTTACCTGTCCAAGATAACGCCCCTCGTGCCTGATTAAGCCGAAAAGAACGATCGCGTGAATAATCATTCCGGCAATAAAGAGCGCCACTCCGGGAATCATGAATACTTTGTTGGGGCAGTAGAGAATCATCATTCTCAAGCTGCGCCAGCCGTCTCTGAAAGTATTTAATTTCGACTCACCGATCCGCGGCGCCAAATGAATCGGAATCTCGCAATACTTCAACCCTGCCAGATGCGCATTGATGGCCAGTTCAAGGTTGAATTCCATCCCCGGGCTAACCGGGCGTATTTTGTCGAAAGCTTCGCGAGTAAAGGCTCTGTAACCGCAATACACGTCTGTGTATGGCGTTCCAAACAGAGCGTTAAGCCCGAGTGTGAGAAGCGGATTGCCTACATAACGGTGCAGCCAGGTTATGTTCGAGCCGCCATGGTCAAGGTAGCGACTGCCAGTCACAAAGTCATATCCTTCGTTTAGCTTCGCAAGAAACTGCGGAATGAGAGCAAACTCGTAAGTATCATCCGCATCAGCCATGATGAAATAGCGACCTCTGGCGGCGCTAAAGCCCTTCTGATAAGCACTGCCGTAACCGCGCTTGGGCTGGTGGACGACTCGTACACCCTTGCTTTCGGCAATCTCAACAGACCGGTCAGTAGAACCATTATCGGAAATAACAATCTCACCGTCTATGTTGTGCTCAGCGAATGCTTTGTGAATTTTGTCGATGCAAATTCCCAGAGCACCTTCTTCGTTCAAGCACGGCAAAACCACGGACAAGGTAGGCTGATGCCCGCCGTCCAGGTCTAAATTCGAAGATGAAGAGGGTTCCGTCATCCTTTGCCAGTGGGTATTTACAACCCTTCGCCAGTAACCGTCTCAAGCAATAATATCAGCTAAAATACACATTTAATAATCGAAATGATTACCCTGACGGCGTTTGTCCAATAAAGATCATGGCGCCTCTCACTAGAGTCGATAATGTCATCAAACGCAGCAACCAAGGATTCATTTCAGTACCAGGGGCGCCTGGTCCGCCTGATCGAACGCGTTTCCGACAACATGCGGCGCAAAATGTTCGACCGGTTCATGCAGGAAATGAATCCCAGCGCGGCGACCACTATTATTGATGTAGGCGTTACCGACGATCAGAGACTCGACTCAAACTTTTTCGAAAAGCTGTATCCGCACAAATCCCAGCTGACAGCGGTTGGCATGGAAGACGCCAGCTTCCTGGAGACGGAATATCCGGGCATGAAATTCGTTCATGCGGACGGTTTGCGACTGCCTTTCGAGGACAAGTCTTTCGATATTGCTTGCAGCTTCGCCGTGATTGAGCACGTCGGCAGTAATGCAAATCAAAGAGCATTTTTACAGGAGCTATGCAGGGTGGGCAAGCGCGTTTGCGTAACCATGCCTAACCGCTGGTATCCAATCGAGTTTCACACGCTAGTGCCGTTATTGCACTGGTTGCCGCCCCATCAATTTCGCAGCATTCTGCGCCTTCTAGGCAAACCATTCTTCTCGCATGAAGAGAACCTCAATCTACTGGGTGAGAAAGACCTTTTGGCACTGTTGGAGCCGGGAACAAAGTGCCGCATCATTCCTTTTCACTTCCTGAGTTTGGGCGTGTCGAACTTCATGCTCATTATCGATTAATACACGTCGCGTACAACAGCTATGGCTTGGTGGCAACCAACTGAATATTCGATGTGGCAAAACCGACTTTCGCCCTGACGATATCAAATCCGGTGGCAAGAGAAAGCAGCACGACATTCTGGAATGGATTGAAAAACTCCTTCAACCACGCGCTTTTGGTACGCTCCGCAATCATATGCTGGAACGAAAAAATCCAGAAAGTATGCGCCGGAAGGAAGTTGAACTCTTTGACTTTCAGGTGACTCTCCGATGCCATACGCGTTAGCGTCTCCTTTGAGAACAAATTCCAATGACGAGGAAAGTGGTATCCACCCCAGTAACTCTGCCGAAAAATCGCAACATCAAGGCTCTTCGTGTTCGGCGTTTCTACAATGAGAACACCTCCTGGTGCCAGAAGTTGCCCAAGCTGTTTCACCACCACAGATGGGTCCTCAACGTGCTCCAGAACTTGCAAAATCACAATCAGGTCAAAACTCCCTTTTGGAAGTTTTTCAAAAACATCTTCAATCCGACCATAGTAGCCGCGATAACCTTCTTGATTCAAACCGGCGATCGCTTCTTCACTCATCTCTACGCCGAACAAATTCTCTTTCGGCACCCCTAGCTTGTGCAACATTTTCAAGTAACGTCCATTGCCGCAACCAACGTCCAAAAAGCGCACGGTCTTTGGGTTTGAAACGTGCGACAACCAGCTGTGAATCTTACGGGTGTCAAGAAAATCCTTCGCTTTCAGCGCCAGAGCATTGATCGAAGAATCATAGTTATAGGCGTAGTAATTCGGCGGATAGATGGTGGACAGCTCATCCTTGACCGGGCGAGGATTCAAATACACATTACTGCAACTGGTGCACTCCACCATGTTGAACTCGTCATCAGACGTGTGATACTCGTAATCCTTGCCTTTTGCAAATGGTCGCCAATCGTCAGAATGGCAGACTCCACAATGCACCGCTTCCATTTTCAGCGGTCTTTTCGTCATTGACTGCGTCCTTTCGTGTTGTGCCAGTTGCAGATTCTTTCGAGCTCGACTTTTTGAAATTTGACTCTTTCAAATTCGCACTTTCGTTTTCCCCCAGAGGCAAAGCACCAGTCAGACGAATTAGAAAAGCCACATAGCTGTTGCGCACGGTAATCTCGCGTCGTGACTTGATTGCAGCATGCGCCATGGGGCGATTGTAGTACGGCAATTTCGGCCAGAGATGATGCTCCGCATGATAGTTCATGTTGTGAGGGGAGAAAACCGTCGCCTCAATAAAGGATGGCACATAGGTGACAAGACGCATGTCATCAGCCTTATCGTCCGGCATCATCGGCACGGCATGATCGCAGAACGCCCTAATTTCATCGGCGCAGAAAACACACACGTAAATCGGAGCGATCCACAAGACCAGATAAGACCACCAGGGCAGCCCAAGGAGAAACATCGAGCCGATCAAAACCGGCTGCCAAACAAAAACAGGCAGCCTCTGTTTGATGTATTGCGTCAACAAAACAGACACAGGAACACCGCTTGAATTTGGGCTTTGCACCTGGTCATCAGCGCCCAGCTCGGTATTCTTCGGAACCGAGGACTCTACGGACTCCCTTGAAACAGTCGCTTCAGCAGCTACTTTTGCGCCCGCACCAGCGTCGCCGGTTGGCGCAGAGATTTTGGCACCCTCTCTTGCTTGCAGCATCTTGCCGAATGGAGTGACCTTCAAAACGGTCTTCCAAAAGGTCTTGGCGCCGATTAGAAAGAGAAAGAAATCCAACCGCGAATTCTTATTGCTCAGTGTATGCAAGTAACGGTCCGGGTCGATGGAGGACCCAAGCAGCTTGTGGTGCTCGAGGTGATTGCGCTTGCCGTCGTCGAATCCCATCAGCATCGGTCCGTAAATCAGCCATCTGGCGATGCCGTCATTCATTTTGCGATCGTGGAGAAACGAGCCGTGCAGCGCGTCATGACCAAGTATGAAAAGCGCGTACTGGCAAAAACCTATAGCAAAGAAAGCCAGCACAAACGTATACCAGCTCTGGCAAAGCGACACCGCAGCCAAGGCCAAAACGATCCCCAGCCAATCGACGATCAAGTCGCGATACGCGCGCTTCGAGTCGATTTTCAACCACTGCTGTAGCTGTTGTTTATCGACCGACTTGCGAAGATCGTCCTGGATAGCAAAAAGAGACATCGTGGAGCCTGGTAAGCTTAATAATCTAGTAAAAGTATTCCCTGACTACCCTTATTTTAACACCGGAGGGCGCGACAGGGCGGCGGCGGGTATAGTCTCCTCGGGTGCGCTGTTGCGGAGCCGCAGGGGCATCACCGGCAAGCGGACAAATCAGTGCTATGACCACAGAATCAAAGGCAAAAACGGATAAACCGGTCAACAAATCCGGCTCTACAGCGACCCGCAAGTGGGTCGAAACAACCATGGGGGTCCTGCTTGTGAGCAAGGGCTCCGTGCAATTTGCCGACGACCACGACCATTGGCGCAAAGGCATATGCAGGTTGCTGGAAATTGACGAGGCGAAAGCCAGAGAATTCATTGAGAACACAGCCAACGCGGCAGAAAAGCACTTTGGCAGAAATCTCTGCAATTTGCCGGACGAAGAGAAAGTCACTTGCCTTTTGGAAGCCGTAAACAGCACCTTCTACAAAGGAAAACGCGAATCGGCTGATGCCGGGTTGAATATCGATTTTTCCGGCGTAACCGGCCCGGAAGGCGAAACAGCGGACAAGATTTTCGCCCACTCTATCAGCGGCAACCATGCCTACATGGTAATTGGCAGCGAGATTGATGAATTTGCCTGGCTTGTTGATGCAAAAACAAAACAACCAGTCACCGCCGACAGTATCACCTACGATGCGCAGTACTACGACCCAAGAGGCAACGAACACTGCGGAATGAAAGAGTATACACAACAAAGGGAATGGCGACTGGAAAAGGCTCGACGCATTATCGACCAAGTGGTAAATCATGCCGGCGCGCGCACGCAAGAGTGGATGAAAGATCCGGCAAGTGTCAGCATGCTGGATATCGGCTCAGGCTTAGGCTATTTTCGTCAAGCGGCGCAGGCTCTAGGCTTTCAACACTACGGCATTGATTTGTCCGAGGATATTATCAAACATTGCAAGGAGACATTCGGGTTCGAAACATGGCAAGGGCGCGTTGAAGAATTGCGCACTCACGCATCAGGCAAAAAGTTTCAGCTGATCACGATGTTTGACGTGATCGAGCACCTCGAAAAACCGCGCGCTGTCGTCACGATGCTCAAAGAGTTTCTCTCAGAAGACGGTATCCTTGTAATTCGCACGCCCAATTTGACAGCTCAAGAGGCTGAGATCCTGGGCGACTACTACTATTCGTTCAAGCTCGATCACGTGCGCTATTTCTCGGCAAATTCGCTCAGCGAAATGATGCACGGATTGAAGATGAAGTCGGTTTACAAAGAAACCTCTTCGCACTTATTCAAAGGAATTTTTGGTGCAGATTACCTGTATAAACTTGGACAAGCAAGGCGTGGCGCGGATATCCTAGCTCTCTATGAACATGCTTAGGAGCTGAAATGTCCGAAATCGCCCACGAAAAAAATGTCTCCTGCATTCTTCTGACTCTCAATGAAGAGAGCGCGATTTCGAAAGTGGTCGGCGACATCAGGCGAGCGCTGCCGGAATGCGAGATTGTCGTTGTTGATAGCAGTACAGACCGGACTGCAGAAATTGCTGAAAAACTTGGCTGCAAAGTCATTCGCCAATTGCCTCCCAAAGGTTACGGCTGGGCGATGGACGCGGGATTCAAAAATGCAAGCGGAGAATACATTGTCACACTGGATTGCGACGACACCTATCCAACTGAAGTGCTGCCGGAATTAGTTAGGCGCCTGGATGCAGGGGCGGACCTGGTCAGCTGCTCTCGCATGGAAAAACGTCCACAAGCGATGAAGTTTTCACACTATTTGGCGAATAGAACTTTTGCTATCGCTGCATGCTTTGTTTGCGGTGCCCGAACAACTGACGTGCATACAGGCATGCGCGCCTATCGCAAGTCGATGTTAGAGGCTTTGCCGATTGAACCAGAGGGCATGGCGCTGCCCGTGGAACTACAGATTGCTCCACAACGGCTGGGCTTCAACTGCCAGGAATTCTTTATCGAATATCGTCCACGAATCGGCGACAGCAAAATCGTTCCGGTCGAGGGAACGATCTGGACATTCCGGCGCATCTGGCGCTGGCGAAAGTTTTTCAATCCGCGTCACGCCCAATCGACGCTGGTGAGCATGTCGCTTCTGTTTCCTCTGGCTCTTTTGCTTCCAAACCAGCCAGCCTTTTCTCAAACAAAACCAGAAATAAAGCAATCAAAGAAAGTGGCGGTCCAGTCACCAGCTCTGTACGGGGGTGGACTGCTTATGAGAGTAAAAATGTTGAACACGGAAGGGCCGGCTGCGCTCGAACTAGACACCCTGAAGGCAGACAAAATAACTGTTCCGGCAAGTCAATTTGAAATTCCGAGAGGTTTCAAAGAGGCGGTTTCGGCAAAGGAGATCATGCTAGGAAGGGGCGCCGACGGGCTTAAAGACTTCCTTCCATGACCTTCGACTTGCTTGCGCAGGTTTACACCTAATGCACCACAAACTAGATGAATGCTAGGAAATGGCTCGCGATTAACAAGCGTTAATATGATCTTCCAATACTTCTAAAGTAATATGTAGGCCTCAGCAAGGGCGTTGAGTATGGAGTTCACCGGCTTTCCTCGCCACCAACTCAGAGCAATGGGGCGTTCAAAAGGACGCTTTTCTTCGCGTCAGCCTCAAAATCTTAGTAATTCAGCATCGCATTCAGGCTCCAGAGCCTCTGTCACAAAGCCTGGAGGCATGGGCCATGTCGGTAAAAGAGTCCGTCTTGCACAAGCTCCGGAGTGCACGGAGCCAAGTGTTTTGCTCGAGTATCTGTCGGCAGCAGCAAACGATCTGGGCCGCGAAGTAATAGAGCCGGAAAGACTCCCGACCTTCGCGACCAATACCATGCCTGTTGTGATTGTTCCGCCGCAGCGCCCGCAAACTGTCGCTGACGAATGGTCGACCAACTTTTCTCCTCAACCGAAGACACAAGCGCCGGTTCAAAACCGCAATTTCGGACTGGCCGAAAGTGCGTTGCAGGGGCTCGCCGATTTGTTGACGCTTGAAGCAGGCTCGATCCCTGAGAAAGCCTCTAACAGTTGTGCAGTGCAAGAGTTCGTTCAATGTGCGCGTCCGCCTGTGGACTTAGTGCCCACACACTCTTCCAGCTACGAGTTGCTAAATTCGTGGCTCAACACTGGGCGTTCAGAATATGCCACCACCGGTGATGACGAAGACGACATGATCGCTTACTCGCTGGACGAAATCCAGACAGTGGCGCTCTACGCAAATGAGAGCGAAGACGAGTCTGCCGGCAGACTGAGTACAAACGATTCACCGTTGGCTATAGCAACACAACGCCTTTTGGGCAACCTGACCTCGGCGGTTCAACACGCTGAAACAGCTGAGCAACTGCTAGCCTCGGCGCACACGAATGTTTATCCACCTGAAACCGCACCGGTGAAAACTGAAACGGTTCCACAACCAGCCACCCAGCCGCAAGAAACAAAATACTTGGCTGACACTCGTCCAGCGCTTTCACGTAGCACGAGTGAAGAAACTCCGACACTTCAAATGCTGCCTGCCGGCAGACGATTGGAGACTCTGGAAAACGGCGCGAAAATCATCAAAGACTCGCTCGGCAGAGTTATCGAAGTGCGGTCGCCTCTGGGACCAGTCCTGCGTACACGCTACGACGAGCAAGGTCATTTGCGATTCTTCGTGCGCACCGACACCGCTGGAAACATTCAATCTTACGGAGAATCCGATAAGCAAGGCGTTGTCGTTCACGACCCGGAAGGACGCGTGCGCGCCGCGGGTGAATCGATGGCAATCGACCGCGTCGGCAGACTTTCCATCGTCAGAAAAGATGGCCAATTCTGGAGCATCGACCTGGCTCGCGGACTGCACGTCGAACGCAGACAGATGGTCGATGAAGATGGGCAGTGGAAAGCAATTACTGCCGTATTTGCATACGACGGATTCCGAATGGTGACGAGATTCCAGAGCATGGACGGCCGCGAGTTCGACGAAGAATCCGGCTGCTTCCGTCCGACCATCGGAGCAGTGATAAGAGAAGAAATCAGACTTTACGGCAGAGACGGCTCTTGCGTGCAATTCGATTCTGAAGACGCAATAGAAGAATTGAGACCATCTCGCGTCTGGCCGCCGGCCAGCCGTGCCGTCGATAAGAAGTATCGCAACCGCTGGCAAGCAGGAACAGCCTGGCAAGCCGTTCGCGAGTATCTCGAATTGCTTAAGTCAGGGAGTGGCTAGTTAGATGACCGAAAAAATCAAGTTCGGCACGGATGGTTGGAGAGCAATCATCGCGGACCAATTCACGTTCGAAAATGTCGAGCGAGTTGCCTATGCGGTCGGAATATATATCAAGAAAGAGTACGGGCTCAATGACGAGAAGTCAGCCAAAAGCAAACCGATATTGATCGGATACGACACTCGTTTTCTCGCTGACAAGTTTGCAGAACGAGCTGGACAGATTCTTGTGAGCATGGGACTTTCAGTGCGCATCACGCAGCGCGATGTGCCCACACCATGTATTGCTTTTGCCGCGCAAAACGAGCCGACCTGCGGCGCGCTTCAACTCACCGCCAGTCACAACCCGCCTGAATATTGCGGCATCAAGTATATCCCGCACTTTGGTGGTCCGGCGACAAATGCAACGACCAATGAGATCGCAAAACATCTGGACGACCTCCCAAAAGATTATGAATTCTCGCGCGCCAAACTTGAAAGTTTTGATCCGAGACCTGCTTACCTCGACGCTCTCAGGCGTTTCGTAGATCTAAAAAAACTGGGCACAGCCAAAATTCGCGTTGGCTATGACGCTCTGTTCAGCACGAGTCGTGAGTACCTGGACGCTCTCGTTGAAGAAGCGAAACTTCCGATTTCAGTGCTGCATGCCTATCGCGATCCGCTCTTCGGCGGCGGCATGCCTGAGCCCAAACCTGAGTTTCTTAAGGAACTCATCGCCCTTGTGAAACAAGAAAAACTGGATGTCGGACTCGCCACCGACGGTGATGCCGATCGTTTTGCAGTCATAGATGAAAACGGTTCTTACTTCTCAGCGAACCAGTTGTTATGCCTGCTCACGAGGCACTTAGTCAAAAACCGCGGAATCAAAGGTGCCATCGTTCGCACTGTCGGCACCACTCATTTGCTTGACAAAATGGCGAAACTCTACGGACTTGAAGTGATAGAAACGCCGGTCGGATTTAAGTATATTGGCGAACAAATGCGCCTCAAGGATGTGCTCATCGGTGGCGAAGAGTCGGGCGGAGTTTCCGTAAAGGGGCACATTCCAGAGAAGGACGGTATTCTCGCTAACTTACTCGTCCTGGAAATGATGGAGTTCGAAAAGAAACCGCTGTCGAAAATCTGGCAAGATTTGGTCGCCGAAGTGGGCTCGGACTTCGTCGCAAAGCGGGCAGACATGCACCTCACAGCGTCCACACAGAAAGCGGTGATGGAGCATTTGACGCAGACTCCCCCGGCTTCAATAGCCGGAGAAAAAGTGGCAAAAGTTGGGCGCTCCGACGGTTTGAAGCTTTACTTGGACGACTCCACCTTTGTTCTGATTCGCCCCTCTGGCACGGAACCAATTCTGCGAGTGAGCTACGAAGCCCCTGATGCCGACCGAATTGAGAAGGTCATGGCTGACTTCAAAAAGCAAGCAGACAGCATTCTGAAGAATTTGAACGCCCCTGCAAAAACAGGCGCAGCCAGCCACTAGCCAATTCTCAACAGTTTTAGGCACGGCTCAAAGAAATTACTTGTCTGCATACTTGGTTCGTAAATCGTCTTCGTGGTAGCCCGTTGCTGCCGCCCTATCCAAATCTCTCTTTCCCTGCTCTGTTTTCCCCAGCGCTTGAAGTGCTTTGCCTCTGAAGTGAAAAGCATCGGCGAGACTTGAATCGAAGCGAATTGCGGCGTTGAAATACTCGACGGCCTTTTCATACTGACGCAGCCGATATGCCACCTCCCCCAAGCCTTCCCAAGCAACTCCAAACCGAGGAGATAGCTTAACGGCGGTAGAATAGTCTCTCGTGGCTTCGTTGATCTTGTTCATGCGGAGGTACATTGTGCCCCGATTCGCGTAACCTATGGCTGTCGGAGACATGGCTATGGCTGCGTCAGCATCTGCAATGGCATTTTTGTGGTCATTCATTCGTGCGTAAGTGTTCGCTCTGCTGGTAAGCAACCTGAATTTCTCGCTCGGATTAGCGTTCATCGCTGATGTGAAGTCAGATATTGCAGCTTTGTAGTCGCCCAATACCTGGCGAACCGTAGCCCTTTGAGCTAGCGCCATCCAGTCATTCGGATTCTTTTGCAACTGCTTGTCCAGCATCGGCAACATCATCAAACATTGCTCTTTCGTCGGCTCTTGCGCTAAGGCAGAAAGTTCGACGGTACTAGCAATGAACGCCAAAACTATTGAGCAAATCGCAACTTTAATACGCATCTGGAGAGCCTCGCATCCACGGTGATGAGTTCGATTTAAGAACCGGCTCTAAATTACATACCCTTTCAAGCCCTTGACTGAGCTGCTAAACTTTTCAACCAGGAGCTATAAACCGTGTCTGAGAAAGTTTTGCCAGAACATAAGAAGCGCCAGAAGATGATCCGCGAGGTCCTCATCGGAATGATCACGCTGCTGGCTATCTACCAGGCGGGCAGATCGATATACGGCAGCGTCGAGCGCCAAATGTTCTTGCACCAGCAAGAGATTGCCCTCAAACAAGGCGAATCGCAGGCTCAAGAGGTAAACAAAGAACTTCGGGAAGGATTATCCAGCTACCGCTCTTCTGACGGCATCGAGCGCCTGGCACGCGAGCGTCTAAACCTCGCTGGTCCCGATGAAATGATCGTCCGCATCGGCAAGTAAATTTTCAAATTCCAGACCAAAGCCATAACAGGGTTTTCACCAGTGACAGCTCTAGCATATTGAGCTAGGTTAGTTTCAGGCGATTCGCCCACAGCTTCTGAATTACTATCTTCGTTCTTCCCGCAAAAGTGGAGGGAATCATGTTCCTTTCGAATCCGAAATCAGATGCGGAACTCCTTAGCAAGATCAAGATTGCGACGCCCTGCACAGCGGATTGGGACAAAATGACAGGAGACGAGCGCACGCGCTTTTGCGGTCAATGCAAACTGAATGTCTACAACATTTCTGAGATGTCGACCGGCGAGGCCGCATCGCTCATTCGAAAGAATGAAGGGCGTGTTTGCGTGCGACTCTTTCGCCGTCAGGATGGAACAATCATCACAGATAATTGTCCAGTCGGTCTAAGAAAGCTACGCGAACGCATACGAAAAGTCGCAGCAGCTGTCGGAATTCAATTGGCACTGACTGCGTTTTTGAGTTCGCAAGCTCACGCGTGCGACACATTGGGTGAACCTGTCAACACTACAAAGTACGAAATGAGTGTTGGCGGCGTCCAGTCGATAAGCGTAAAGCAGAACTTCATGGACCAATACGGCTTTCTCATCAATGCCGCTGGAGTTCTTTCTTCTGTCGGAATTTTGGTGCTCACACTCCTGAAGAAAACACGACCTTCGACAATCGGTTTGATGCTGCTCTCAATTTGGGGCTTTACGGGATTTTTGATCGGTGTTCTGAACGCCCACTACAACTGGGGTTTCATCCCACCGCTTTAACATGTTCAAACAAAAGAAAGAAGACTACTCGATCATTCAAAGCATCAAAATTGCTGAACCGTGCAATGTTGATTGGAATTCAATGACGGGCGACGAGCGCAAACGCTTCTGTGGACAGTGCAAGTTGAACGTTTACAACGTTGAAAAGCTTGCGCAGTCTGACGTAGTGTCTTTGATTCAAGAAAATGAAGGCAATGTCTGCATGCAGCTTTACCGCAGACAAGATGGCACTATCTTGACTGAAAATTGCCCCGTCGGCCTTCGCAAACTTCGTGACAAAGCCAGAAAACTCATAAAAACAGCAGCAGCTGTTTTTACATGGCTAGCTTTAACGAATGGTGCGGACGCTCAAAATGAGAAGGGAATGGACCACTTTTACACCCGCGGTCGGGTAAAAGTTGCAGGTCAAGTCAAACCGTTATGTTCAAGTAAGTCCAATTCTCACCCGGATGTACTGGTGAATTCATCAAAACCAGCGCACATCACCAAAAAGGTATTCACTTCGAACTTTGTTCCTGAAGAGCCGAGCTGGATTCCTAAGCGACCATACTTCCCGCTCTGGGTTGAACTTTGCCAGTGGCTAACGCCCATCCTTGCGAGCATTGCGACCATAGGTGGCCTTGTTACTTTGAACCTAATGAAGCGCGCTAGGCCAACTACGATCGGCCTGCTGCTGCTGACCATCTGGCTGTTTGCGGGCGTCATGATGGGATATCTTTGGTCCCCGGCATTGAAAGTTATTCCGTTTCAGTAGGAGTAACAACTCTCTTCAATTTCGGATTTCCAATATATAGCCATAACCTACTGTCGTCTTGATCGCGCATTCTTCCGCGTCATCAGCAATTTTCTTGCGCAGAGTTTTTATCGAAGTCCTGATGGTGTCCTCAGACGTGTCATTGTCGGATTCCCAGATGTTTTCTATGAGCTGTCTCGAAGTGAAATATTGATTCGGGTGACGCATCAAATATTCCAAAATCGCGAATTCCTTAGGGCGCAAATGAATGTCTTTGCCGGACTTAGTCAGTCTGCGCTGCTTTTGCTGCAACAGCAAGTCACCGGCAACATAAGATTCAGAATGATAAACAGCGGGGCGGCGCAAACAAGCTCTCAGCCGCGCACTCAACTCTCTCGGGTGAAACGGCTTCGTCATGTAATCATCGGCGCCTTCATTGAGTCCATCCGTCTTGTTGTCGATGG
>DTSE01000513.1 GCA_012965515.1 Candidatus Melainabacteria bacterium
AACGGGTGGCAACCGTTCCGGTAGCCTAATTAGCAACGTCGTCAGCAGCGGGGATTACTTCCATGTGGTTTCTCCGTGTTCGGTCTGTTGCTGCGGGTTTTTGAGTCCCGCTCAAGCGAAAATCTTCCAAAGACTTCATATTTTTTGTACGACCCGTAAGCTCCTTATACCAGTAAACTGCAGCAAATACGCAAGGCTTTCTTTTTCTATAAACTGCCCGGGAACGACCACCGGAGTGCCGGGTGGACAGGGCGCAATACACTCAGAGGAAACGCGACCGAGAGCATTTTCTATACGCACCACATCTGATGGCAGACGCAGAACCGCGGCAGGCGACATTGCCTGTTTGAAAAGCGGCGGTGCATCAAGCTTTTGGACATTAGAACCAGCACTGGTGGCACCTTCAGAAATATCGCGCAGGGCGTCGACAGTCAAAAACAAATCATCAAAATTGTTTCCTGTGCCCATCAGAAAAAGCGCTGCCCGACCGAACATAGCTTCAATGCCTACGCCTCGACTTTGCAATTCACGTTGGAAATCAGTTTCGAACTTCGGGCGAATTAACACATGCCACGGTTCACCATTTCTGGGTTCGTAGATCTCATAGCGTTCTGCACGCTCCGCGCCATTGCGCAGTTTTTCAGACAGTTCAGTAGCCGACCACAATTTGGCAATTCCTGCATCAGTTTCAAGGTAGTCAACGATGCCTTCGATGGAAACCATCAGCGGATAGCTCGGGCTGGATGATTGCACCATAGTCAATAACGAACGCAGGTTATTGAGAGCAAACGGACTGTGATTGCCGATGTGCAACACCCCTGTTTGCGTCAGTCCAGGCAGGGTCTTATGCATTGAATGAACGACAATATCCGCCCACATCATGGCGGAAGAAGGCAGAATTTCATCGCATAACAGATGTGCTCCATGCGCTTCGTCCACAATGAGTAAGACATTATGCTTACGGCAAAGTGAGCTTATAGCCGCCACATCACTCATCGCACCTTGATAGGTAGGTGAAACCAGAAGAAGCGCGGAAACCGCATTTTCTTTCAAGGCTTTCTCGATCGCTGCCGGAGAGACTTCCTCGAAAAAACCGAAATCGCTGTTCCATTGAGGCTGATACCACACAGGCTCAAGCCCTGAGAGCGCCAAACCGGAGACAGCGGAGCGATGAAGATTGGCCGGCACTAGAATTCGCTTTCCCAAAGAGGCGGCGGCCATCAGGGATGCCATCAAACATGCAGAGGCACCATTGACTGATATGAAAGATTCGCGAGCTCCGAAAAGTTTCGCCAAGCGTTCTTCCAACTGCAGCAAAATGCCTTCCGGACGGCTAAGATCGTCCAGTCCCGGCAATTCAGTAACGTCGAACCCAATGTCAAGATTCAAATTTCTTTTGCTGCTGAATGCCTCCACACGCCCTTTATGACCGGGTGTATGAAACGAGGCGCGCTCGCGAGCGACGACTGCCGCAACTCTTTCCCGAAGCAAAAACGCTTCCTCCGCATCGGAAGAAGCTTGCAAATCGGGCATCGGCACGTTAGCCGAAGACATCTGCCTGGCAGAGTTTTTTCTTTTCAATGTGGCGTCGTGGATCAACGAGTGGGTTCAGCTCTTAACTGACTGTATAAGACCCTTTCGGACAACGAACATGCACAAAAAACTGTGCTCTAACACGATCAGTATAACATAGTTAATTTTGATGCAAATTCCTAAAAGCGCCACCCCGTGAGGCATTCAAGCAATAAGACGCAT
>DTSE01000514.1:0-2476 GCA_012965515.1 Candidatus Melainabacteria bacterium
CGATGCCCACTTTTAGCTGATCCGTGGTTTCCTCTGTCTTGAGAGGCGCATTCACTGTGATAGAGTTTGCAGCCTGCAAAATAATAGAGGGACCACCGGGCCGGTTATCTTGACGAGCGTCAAGAGCTCCATTGATCACGATGTCACGAGCACCCAAAAAAATATCTTTGGCGATGGCACCATTGATTGTGATTGTTCCTGAAGGCTCGAATGGTCCACCAGGGGCCGGTTCAAAGATTTGTCCGGGCCCTGAATTGTTCTGAATTGTTTGAGCGCAGCTTACTCCGGCGAAACCGCCGCATGCAAACTCACTATTACCATCGTTTGAATTGATAGCGAAATGAAGACCTGCGGATGCCACAAAGTCTCTTACTTCACCATTCAATCCAATGGCATTGACACCACTCAGAGTGATGTTTCCAGCAGCAAGTACATAGATGTCGAAGCCGTTTCCGGGCATCACAGCAGTGATATCGCCGCCCCGATTATAGTAAATCGGGTCGCCGTCAACCTTCTGCTTGACGATGTCGAGATTTCCTTCTCGCACTCCGATGCTCAGTTCATAGGCCTTGAGGTCTACTTGCGCATCTATACGTCGGGCGTTAATTGCGAGTTTTCTCTCTGCCGATGGGCGGAAATACTTTGCTCGATAGGTTCCGTTGGCGATGAGAAGATCTTTGTCGGTGGCGGCAATGGCAATGTTTTCAGACGCAGTCACTTCACCGGCGCCATACACACTCTCTGTGTAGATGGTGAGTGAAGAGACCTGAGAAATGATCTTGCCTTCGTTGACGACTTTTGCAGCACGCATGATTGCTTCTGCTTGTGCCGGATTGGACGATTTGATTATGATCATCCCTTTGTTGGTGAGCGTTCCATCGAATTTGATTTCGCCCTGGGCGGCGTCAAATTCTTGGGTAGTGCCTTCCGGAATCGTGACGTCAATCGTTGCTGCTTGCGCAGTTTGAATGACTGGTTGTGCGGTATGTTGTTGAGCAAATGCTGGCGCGCTCAAAAAGAGCGTGCAAAACATCAGCCCTATGAGTGTTCTTGGTCTCATAGTTTCTCCGAAGTTGTTTCTGTGATGCGAAGTAGCGGAGGCTATTTCGCAGTTTCTTTTTGGTCGAAAGTTCGCCTGTTATGGCTTTACTGGCGCGACCGTGGGAGGTGCACCGAATACCTGCTGCCAGATTTCACGGACTTTGGGGTCCGAGAGTTCTTTGGCTAGGTCAGCCTGATTCTTTGTGACGTCAGCTTCTGCAAGCTTCATGGCCGTTGAGATGGCCAGCGTCGTCAGTCTTTCCACTTGCTCTGCGGACAAGTTCTGATTCACAGATTGTTCGCAAACCCTGAATAACGCTTCCCTTAAGAAGCGGATGCTTACCTGGGTCTTTGACAGCTGGACTACTGCCGTTCTGAATTCAGCTTCAGCTTTGGCGTCGATATTTGCGCTGTCACTAGTTTTTGCTTCAGCCAGAATCTTTGTTACTGTTTCCAGCGCCACATCGGGCGATGGCTCAGCGCAGAACTGAGTGCGCCCGTCCGGTTTTGGGATGATGATGACGCCGCGCCTGGAGGCGTCCATGTCAATAAAAGTCGGCTGATTTGCAGCGACTGTATGCACGGAAGTTGACGGCTGTAATGCTGCACAGCCCGATAAAAGAAGCGCTCCGGAGAGAAGCGCAAATAAGTGTCGTTTCATAAGGTCTTCCTGAATCAGCAGAAAAGGGAACTGCTGAAAAACCCGAATCCAAGGGCATATCCGTTGAAGTGGCGTTTACCACTGCGATGCAAGGCCGCAGGTAAGTTGCCGTTTGTTCTTTTTCAATTTGCGCTCAGCGCAGGGATTTGACTCGGATGTATGCAAGGGATTCGGAGACATCACACTACCGAATTCGCGGTACGTTTCCATACAGAATTGAGCGCCAGGTGCAATGTTTCACGGAACGTAACCCTGTAAACTTGCGAGCAACATTCGGGAAATACGACTTGTCAAGCACCGCAGAACGCCTGTCGCAAAAGCGTTACTGGAATAATGCAGAAAAGTGGAATTGTTGCGCGAGGCTTGCAGCCAAGTGACGATCTCTTAAAAGGCTTACCTACTGTCACGTTTCTGCCACTGAAGACGATCACGAAAAGGCGTTCATACTATTTGGTGATTTCAAGAGGCATTTGAGGGTGAGACGGCCAGACGGTTCCGGTCCCAGTGACCGATACGCAATATTATGTTTCATGCCACCACATACGCACCGTTGCAGTGGAAACCCACACGGCGCCTGCTTCTCAATTCAGCAAAAAGCGTATATCTTCAGGGCTCGAACAATTACCCAATATACTCCAACCCTAATTTGGGGTACTCACAAAGCAACGATTTCAGCTGCTTCCTGTTGTCATCAGAAAGTGTTGTACCGTGGAATTAATTTGATTGTGGTTCAACAGCAGAAAGTAAACCGGGCGATGCATGGCATCGCCCGTA
>DTSE01000514.1:2486-6529 GCA_012965515.1 Candidatus Melainabacteria bacterium
GAACAGGAAGCTTGCTTGACACGGGCATGCTTGAAATGTACTTTAGGCTTTCCCTATGAGAAAGCTGCTGCCATACGTTTATCAAACCGAGAGCGCTTATGCCCTGCGAAATCCGCAGTTTTGCGAGCGCTACGGAAACATGGATGACGAGTTCGGATTCGATCTCGAAGTCTTCGCGCGGACAGAGCACTACATGCGTTTTCTTTATGAAGAGTACTTTCAGATCAAAGTGTTCGGCATCGAGAACATTCCCGCGGAAGGCTCAGCAATACTGGCAGGAAATCACAATGGCGTGCTGCCTCTAGACGCGTTCATGCTTTTGCTGGCTGCGGCAAACAAACATCCGAGCCATCGCCTGGTGCGGTTTCTTTCGCATGATTGCTGCTTCTGGGGCGTCAATCTTCGCAAAATCATAAGTGGTGTAGGCGGTGTTCATGCCACTTACAAAAACGCCAAGACCTTGCTAAACCGTGGACAGCTAATCGGCATCTACCCAGGTGCATGGCGTGCCATGGGAACTCCCTTGGATTTCAGCTATAACGTCGCCGAATTTCACCGCGCGTTTGTGCGCCTCGCAATTGAGACACAGTCTCCGATTATTCCAATTGCTACCGTCGGAAACAATGAAGTTTATCCATTGATTGGCAACAGCAAAACACTCGCGAAGCTGTTCGATGTGCCGTTCTTCTGGATTACTCCGTTCTTCCCATTGCTGCCGTTTCCCATTAGCTGGACGCCGCTGCCATCGAAGTGGGCAATGTACATCGGCAAACCAATCTATCTCGATTACCCGCGAGAGCGGGCAACCGAAAGAGAATTGGTGGATTGCATCACTGAAGATTTTCAGCATCACATCCAACGGCTCGTCGACGAAATGCTGATGATGCGCAAATCTCCGTTCAAAGGATGGGACGACGAAGAGTTAACCGAATGGGCTATGAGCGCCAACAATGAATTCGCCACCCGGACCTAAAGCACCATACTTCGTCCAGCATTATCGCTGGTTTCACGAGCCTCTCGAATTCGTCGAGGAGTGCCGCCAACGCTATGGAGATGTTTTCCAAATCAGGCTCGGCGAGGGGAAGGGACATTATCCGCTCATCATGATCAACAAGCCGGAGCACGTTCAGTCAATATTGACGGACGACTTCAACAAATTCGATTCCGGCGAAGGGCATCTGGCGTTGCAGGCTTTGGTGGGCGAGAACTCGCTTCTCACAATGGACGGCGCCAAGCATGCGCTTCACAAGAACCTGATGAAACCTCAGTTCTATGGTGAGGCACTGCGTGGATACGGCACTGCGATGCGCGATGTGACCAATCGGCACATGTCCAAATTAGAGCGCGGCGAGACGTTTTCCGTGCGAAATCTCATGCAGCGGATATCAATGAGCGTCATTTCCAACACCGTGTTCGGATTGGAAAAGGGCGCCGAACATGAGGAACTCGAGAATCGCGTCGCATCACTCATGAATTGGGTCGCATCGCTAGTTGGTTATACATCGCTGACATACGAGCCGTTTCGCAAAGAATTTGGCGGTATTACTCCGTGGGGTGCATTTGTAAGAGAACGCGCCGCCATTGACAAAATTGTATATCGGCAGATTGAGCGCTCGCGGCAAAACGGTGGCGGAAGTACGCGGGATAGCGAGCCCAAAAACGGCCGGCACAACGTACTCAATCTGCTCGTGCAAGCGAAAGACGAAGAAGGGCAGGGAATGAGCGATCTGGAAGTTCGCGATGAACTGATGACGATCCTCGTTTCGGGTCACGAAACAACGGCGTCCTCTTTGACGTGGGCGCTTTATTGGTTGCACCAAAATCCTGAAATCAAAGAGAAACTGTTGGAAGAACTCGATAGTTGTGATGACCCGACAGACCCGCAAAAGCTATACGCCTTGCCGTATTTGACAGCGGTTTGCAACGAAACTCTGCGCATCTGCCCAGCGCTACTTATCGCATTTGTGCGCATCAATCGAGAGCCTTATCGTTTCCTCGATTATGAGTTTCCAGCGCACAGCAACATCACGCCCTGCATCTACCTTACGCATCACCGCAAAGATATTTTCGACAACCCCGAAGAGTTTCGCCCTGAGCGTTTCCTCAATAAGCAGTACACAGCCTTCGAATACTACCCATTTGGAGGAAGTAACCGCCGCTGCATCGGCTCCAGTTACGCTGTCTATGAGATGAAAATCGTCATCGCAACAATGCTTCTCAACTGGGAATTGCGCGCCAAGGACAGAAAGAAATTCAAAGCCACCCGCCGCGGCATCACCATCACGCCACCTGAGGCGTTTCAATTGGTGAATGATGGCAAGCGCGCCGATATTTAGGTTTCACATACTTACAATCGATTTTTTGGCAACTTTTACGTTGTATTTCATATACTGATGTCTGTTCCGCCTTCTCCATATTGACCTCATGGGTAGTGTCAAGGATTCAAAAGATTCCAAAATTCTAGTTCGAATAAGTTCACTCATTATTTGCACGACCTTTGCACGGTGCGCCGTGTAATTTGTTAGCAGTCAAAGCCGCGGCGCGGCAGACAAGGATTATGGAAAGAAGAAGAAGATAAAAGACGGACCGGTCCCCTCCGGTCCGTTTTATTGCCGATTAAAATCACCGTTCAAAATCAATGCGAAATTGCACGCCTCTTGCACGGCTGCGCTGACAAAATTCAGTCATGCCAATGGGCTGCAGGAGATGCAGAGGAGGAAAACGCATCTCTTCGGATCATCGGCAATCGGGAAAACTCTCCAGACTTCCCAAGCACCGCCAATGTAACCCAAACCGTATTACACACCTACACAGGACTCAGCTAGAAAGCCCAAACAGAAACCGCAACACACTAGTTAGACACCAATTCGCTACGGCACTTTCCACCCCCCCGGGAAGTGCCGTCTTCCACTTTTTCCAGTCACTACATTCGGTATCACCGTTACAGGCGAGCCGGTCGCGCTCCCACAGTCAATCTCCGCTGCAGGGGCGGCATTTTTGCCGCCCCTCTGGGCGATGCATGGCATCGCCCCTACAAAACTCATTGCAAAGAAAACGCGCAACAAGTATACAATCGCGCCAATCGCTCACCTTCTTGCGCATCAGAAGACCGGGACAAATGAAGTTAGAAACAGCTCGAACCCAAGCCAAACCGTGCAAGACCTGCGCTCGGGCCAATTAGAAAAACAAGCGCTATACACATAAAATCAGCTAAGAAATCCTTCCTTTTCGGGCGCTTGCTGCTCAATACTTTAATTGTTCCAACTTTCCCTTCTCGTACAGGTTCCACTCAGCCAAAGGCGCAATCATCTGCTTTTCCGTCATTTCAGCAAACGCAAAGCCGACGATTTCGCCGGAAAGGAAAACATCATGGTGCTGAGACTCCTTTACACTGTCATCCTCTTCCTGCTCATTGTCATCGTTAGCCTTCTCATCGCTACACAAATCGACAACTACTTCGCGAATCCGATGCTAGTGCTAATCGGATTTATCGTACTTACGTCGATTGTATGGCTTGTCGTGAAACTCTTGCCGACCCACTGGCTGATTCGTTCTGCGGAATGGCAGCTTATGGAGTTGGTTTATCGGGTAGAAACAGGTACCGATTCGAGAACCCGCAAGGGAGAAGAGAAGCTGAATCTCTTCACTCAACTCGCTAGAGAAACGCAGGAGGTTTACGTCGGTCCAGCAAGGGCAGGTGGACACGTCCGCGTTGGCGATCTACCCAAAGCTCCGTTTCGCCAGGAAAACCTGATGCTTCTCCACAGCCAGGACAGCGAAATGGAAAAGGTGTCGAAGCGAAAGTCCATCGTTCGACTGAACGCGGCACTCCTGCGCGAGGTTTTGTACGGCACTACTGCTGGCTACAAGAGCCGCATCGCAAAGCTCTCGCAAGCCGAGCGCGAAACAGTTATGGCAAACATCGAAGCCCTCGCCAAGCTCAATCCGACTGTTGTGTGGTATGCAGCGAAACTGTTTCGTCATCCCAGTTCAACCGTCTGCTGGAGCGCCAAATCATTGAAAGGGCGTAAAGCCCTGGAATT
>DTSE01000515.1 GCA_012965515.1 Candidatus Melainabacteria bacterium
GGACGCCAAATGCGTGTTGGTGAACTTCTTGTTCGCTCCGGACTGGTCACGGAAACAGACGCAATGTCGTCATCACACTGTGAATGAGAGAAGTGTCGATCTGTTTGCCTGGCAAATTCGCTCTCTCGCTCTTCGACTTCACGTGCTCGTTGGAGAACGTCACGAAATCTCTTTCAATCAAGTGGCAGAGCGCAGGTACCCACTGACTCTTCTTCAGCTCAGCCATGCGCGTGACTTGCTTGAGCATGGAGCGATCATCAATGGCTATGTACAACTGAAGCATTGCTTCGCCATCAATTGCATTGTTGCCTTCAATACTGGAAGACAGCTCGTATTCAGTGGTGTCCTTGCGGGCCTTCAACAAAATCGATTCTGGAGCAACACCTGCGTGACGCAGATATGTATTGCTGTCGGTCAGCTGCACCCCGCGGACGATAAGGGTTTCCAGATCGTTTACAACATTCTGCTTGTCGGTTCTGGCACGCGGTTCGAAATTGTATTTGCCGTCACGCACACCAATCAGTTCGAGAATACACTCATCACCTGTCTGTCCCATGCCCTCAGCGTAGACGGCACGACCTTCGACGGTGTAAATCTGGACGCTTTCCTTCTGACTGCTGATCACCAGTTTGCCGGTCGTCTTAGAAAGCAATATCGACTGCAACAGCGTGGATGGCGGAACCAAACTCAGTTCGCCAGTCATTTCCTGGGTGCCTTTGGACCAGGAATTATCTTGCAAGCCGATAGCGGAAAGCTTTGTCAAATCACCATCGGTCGACTGCCTGCTCGCCTGCATGAAGTAAGTATCGCGTTTTCTTGATGCATCACGGAATGATTCAGAGACAGTGATGGCTCCTTCCGCCTGAATACTCTGGTGAACTTCACCGCAGGACGAAACTATCAAGTTGTACACGAGCAAAACATCGCAACTGCGGTAATCCCACAGAAGCTCAGCGCGTTGACCTGTGCCCAAGAACAACTTCCAATTGGTATCGCCACCCTTTATCGGGCAGTGGATGTTCAGCGAGAAATCCATCATTTTATCGGGCGTTGCCCAGGTGATTTCCACCTGCCTTCCACGCTGCTCCATCGCCACGGAAAGAAAGTGGTGAATCTCTGAAAGCCCTGGCGCAGCCGGGAGTTTCTGCAAAGTCTTGGATGCTAAACTCGTCTTTTTAAGCATAAATGAACGCCCATGAATAATGGCCTGACCTGCTTTTTATGCCCCGTGGACAGCACCATCAACCGTCGAGACCAGGCGGGCGCTTGACAACAAGCAGCCTCTAGCGATCTTTTCCGGCAAGACCGTCTACAAGTTCGGCATTAAGAGCGTTTTCATCGTCACGCAACCGTTTTGCCCCCGCTTTGTCGCCTTTCTGGTCCAAGTAATGACCGTATGTCGAAAACGCTTTGTTCAAATCACGAGGGTCCGTTTTCTTGCTGTGCTTCAGTATTTCGAGAGAGGACCGGAAGTACTTCTCGGCCTCTTTGTGCTGCTTTTTCAATCCGAGAATATCCGCCAGAACGCAATAACTTAGTCCTACTTTTCGACTGTCTTTGCCGTAAGCATCGACTTCGAGGGAGATTTTTCTGCGTGCCATTTTTTCAGCTTTGTCCAACTGACCGTCTTTCTTATAGATATCAATCAACGCATCCATCAAGTCCCGCGAACGATGAGCATGCTTATCGTGTTTATATTCATCATCAAAAATCAGCTCGAGTGCTTCCTCGTCTAACATCGCAGCCTT
>DTSE01000516.1:0-482 GCA_012965515.1 Candidatus Melainabacteria bacterium
CAAGAGAAGCCGTTTCAAGCCGGTCAGTCCGCATATGTTGTTCAAATCAGTTTGCTTGACTCGCGTGCAGGTGAAATTGAGTGAACGCAAATCGTCAGCTGCGAGCTGTTTTAGTGGACGTAAATCTTCCGAGGCCGTCCAGCTGACCATCAAATCCAAAACCTTTTCAGCAGGTACAGAAACATCACCGGCCGCCTCAGCGAAAAACTCCTCTGCGCCTCGCTCGTCAGTCGTGTAAAGGTGACCGAAAGAAGTCTCCGCAGGAAAACGGAGCACCTTGCGGTTTTCGTTCTTCGAAACTGGTGCCTTCGCCTCAGGCATCGGAAACCTCGAATAGGCTGTATCCAATAGATTACACGCCAGTTCATCACTCGCGCAAAATAGATGTTCCCGGCCAAAAGCAAAACATCTCTCTTGCAACTTGTCTTTTTTGGGTGAACTAAACGTGTACAAATTCTACCCAACCCGCGCGATTTTTGGGG
>DTSE01000516.1:569-6518 GCA_012965515.1 Candidatus Melainabacteria bacterium
CCTCCTAGCGGCAGCGCGCTAGCAATTAACCGCCAATTAAGCGTGGTTCAGGTCGCCCATTTAATAAGCATTTGACGAGTTATTGCGTCCAAGAACTTAGCGGAGAACTGGTTATAAAGCTTGCTTCCAGGGGCCTTTCTCTGCTCAAGGTGAATTTATTGTTTCCACTCTCTGCACACAAGTACCCACTGTTCCAACAACCCTGAACGCCTAATACACGTTCATTTCAGTGTTTGTTCTTCACTTCAGGAGTGAAGGGACGGTTGCTTGTCTGCTTGGTGAACAGTTCCGGGGATGCGAAATGGTTCGCGTCTCTGTTCTCACAACGGCGTCCGGACTCAATGGCAGCGCAAATGCACTGCGAAAGTCACGGGCGTATGTAACCACGGGAGCTCAAAACTCCCTCTAGGAGTCTACGTATGGAGAAACTGATTGGATTACTAGGCATCGGACTCATCCTGGGTCTGTGCGTGCTGCTGTCGAACAACCGTCGCCACATCAACTGGCGTCTGGTCGTGACCGGCATCGCCATCCAGGTCGTCTTCGCCTTCCTGATCTTGAAGGTGCCCTTCGTCAGAGGCATCTTCGACTCCCTCGGAAACGGCGTCCAGAGCCTTCTGGATTCCGCCAAAGATGGTGTCGCATTCGTTGCCGGTGAAGAACTCGCGAAGTCGAAGTTCATCTTCGCGCTCGTCATCGGTGGTTCCATTATCTTCGTGGGCGCGCTCACCAACCTGCTCTACCACTTCGGCATCCTGCAGAAGATCGTGAAGGGGCTCGGTTGGGCGCTGCGCAAATCGATGCGCATCAGCGGTGCAGAAGCACTTTCCGCCGGCGCCGAGGTCTTTCTCGGTCAGGTGGAATCGCAGCTGCTCATCTCACGGTATATCAAAACGGTGACTCAGTCCGAGCTCTTGGGCATCATGGCTTGCGCCATGGCGACCATCTCCGGCTCGGCGCTTGTCGCCTACGTCAGCCTGGGCGTCGACCCGACCTACCTGCTCATGGCTTCGTTCATGACTGCGCCTTCGGCGCTCGTCATCGCGAAGATCATGGTTCCGGAAACGGACCCCAGCGCGCTCACGCGCGAAGTGGAGTTGGCAGACGAGCGCACGTCGGTGAACTTCATCGACGCACTGGCAGATGGCGCTCGCCAGGGCTATGACGTTGCCAAAAACGTGATGGTGATGCTGATTGCCTTCATCGCTGCGGTTGTTCTGTTCAACAAGATCCTCGTCGGTCTGGGCTCGCCCTGGACGCTGCAGGAAATGGTCGGCTGGGCATTCACGCCGGTCGCCTATATCCTCGGCATCCCGTGGGACGAAGCAGTCCGCGTCGGTCCCTTGCTCGGCACGAAGACCATCCTCAACGAGTTCATCGCTTACGTCGACCTCACTGCCATGCAGAAGGGCGCCGAGGCGCTGTCTGCGCGTACGCTGATGATCACGACGGTCGCGCTCTGCGGCTTCGCGAACCTGGCATCCATCGCCATCAACATCGGCGGTCTCACCGCGATGGCTCCCGAACGCAAGGGCGACATCGCGCGCATGGGCTTCAAGGCACTCATCGCAGCGACGCTGGCAAGCTGGCTGACTGCGGCTCTGGCCGGGTTGTTCATGTAGCGAACTGACGGCAACAGCACGGGAACGGCCAACTGGTTTGCAGTAAAGTGCAAACTCGATTGTTCGTTTCTTCGCATCCGCCGAGCCTACCCGTTAGGGCGGTTCGGTTTGTGCGTGCGCGCCGGACATCTTCAGCGATGAAGGTGTCCGGTTGCGCAGATGCTGTCAAAAGTCGGACGCATCGCGTTCACTTTCCCGTGCTTGAAGCGGTCCAAACCCGCTGGCAAGCGCCAAACCTCAACAAGAGGGCCTCACTATGATCTGTTATTCGATCATCGCAAGGCGAGGAATCATCACGACCCACGCGTCGATGCATGGTCCCTACGCCGTGGAAGTCGTCTTTGACGCCTATCCAAAACCGCAGCTGGGCATCATCGCCCGGCTCGATGAAGACAAGTATTACGTTCAGGTCGGCGACAAGCGCGTGCCGGTTTCGGCGGCGCTGGTAACGTCCGATGCGGTCGAAGCTGCCGATGACCGCGGCTTGCAGATGCGTATCAATCGCGCTGCAGTGCACATCAATCGCTCCGGCGATATGGAGCTAATTCCGGCTGACCCCGACGACCACAACGTCCTCCTGCTGATTGACGTCAGCAGCGGTCAGTACGGCGCCGTCGCCTTCGACGTGCCTAACGGCTTTGCAGTCGTCGAGCGCGGACACCAGAACTACAAGGCGCTGCAAGGCGAAGAAGAGGTCATCCTCGTCTCGCTGAGCCGCGGCGAAACTGTCACTGCCAAGCGCAGCGAGAAGAAGTACATCTGGTTCGGCAAGAGCGCTGTCGAAGAGACGCTCACCTTCTCTCTCGATCCCGACCTGCACTGCACTCGTCGACTGGCTTCCCAAGCCGGTTACGAGCGCGTGTTCTGAGTGGCTGACTGAGAAGGAAGTGAATTTGCCAGAGCGTCAACAAAAAAGCAGTGAGCGAAAAGCGGACAGTGAGGACTTCAACAAGCGTTGGATAACCTCGCTGTCCGCCATCCCTCCTTCTTTCAAGACCGCGATTTCCGCCGGTCTTGTTTTTGGAAAAGTTTCTCTTACCTGATATAGTATCAAGCAGTTTCAAAGCGAAAGCCTGATGAACAGCCAGAAGAGCGCGCCTTCACTTTTTCGGAGGCCAGTCTTTGTTCCACAGAATAGTTTTTGCTGCAAAGCGCACTGTCTGCAAATGCGTCATAAAGTCGGAATCTTGCGCTACAAACTCAACGCATGCGGGCAACGGACCGCCACCTTTCGGATCAAGCGAATCTGAATTGTCATAGATTAGTGCCCACCCTTTGAGCTCTTTCACATTGGTATTATCAAACTCTACTTCTTCCCCAGCATCGGCAATAAACTCGCATTCGATTACTTTGCGCCCGTTCCAGTCAATTACTTTTGTCGAAGAGATCGAGAGCACACGACTATCTAAGGCCTGCCATACAAGCCCCTTAAGCACGGTGTCGTCCACAGCCGGCAGATGACCTTCCTCATAAAGCACGCTGCGCATCAAACTGCGTTCGGACTCCAAACCTCTTGTGCCTGAGCAAAAAAAGCGCAAAAGCACTCTCCTATTGTCTTTCGGGTGATACTGATGACCATGCTGTCCAGGCACAGCGCCCAATGGTTTTTGAGTTTCCTCCCAGCCGCGCGGCAGGCTAAATGAGATGATTGCTGGAATAGGATATGGAATTTTCTGACACCAAACACGATCATCCACGACTTTCACCTTGCTCTTTCCACTGGCGGCAATAAACATACAGGGTTCTTTAGAAACACGCCTGTAAACAGTCTTTTGAACTGGAACGTCGGCATCAGGATTATCGAGATTCATAGACTTTTCCGGCTTCTATTTGTGATACCTATTGCAAAAATTTTGCATCCATTTGAGAAATTTGCTTCCGTCTTTATCATGCGGATGATTCTGATACCACAGTTTGGCATAAGTATCGCTGGGATGCGAATTCACCCAGTCTTTCATTGCAGTTTGAGGATGAGCCACTGAGTCCGCGCTCAATTTGCTGAACCAATCTTTCTTCGCCAAAGCCAAGCCATTAGGCGCATCAATCCACTTTTGATTAGTAGCTAAGTCATTCAAATAAGTGGCATCTTGCTTTGTTCTGACAGTTGCGGTATTTGAAGCCAAAACTTCAACCGAAACATTTTCCAAATCGGATTTCTTTGACCAGGTATTGTCCATCGAGCAATGCGATCCATCATCGGAAATTGTTGGCAGATTGACGAAGTGAAAACCATGCCCCCAGTTACTGTTACCAAACGCCTTCTGCCAGGAGGTGCTAAGTGGTTCGCTATCTGACCGGCAACTCAAAATTGGCGGCCATTGACCAAGCTCCTTCATAGCCAGAAGCTTGCCACTAAGCTCTTTTCCATTTCGAACTTTCACAAACGCCGCGTGCGATTCTTCTAGTTCTAGTGCGGCATCATACTTTTGGTCGAAGCTTCCATTGGCTGCATTTAGAGGCCAACCAATGACAATAAACCCGACTTCTCTTTCACCAATAATTTTTTCATTGATATCAGCCAGGTGTTCAGCTTTGAGAGCCGGAAGGTTGCTGTCGACCAACCGCATTCTTTCCGAGTTTCCCGGATATTTGATAAAGCTTTTGCTCGAATCTCCTTCAGTATAGGACGCTCCAGGAAGCGCATACTGCATGCCTATATTCACCGCTGCAACATCAAAGAGTTTGGACGCGTAGCCTCGCATAGCGGCAGCATCCCCCTTATAGGGCGGATACCTCGTTGCTTCCTCATCAGGCAAAAGCGTAGAGCCACGTGGATTGGTCAATGCGGCAAGATCGAGCTTGCCGTTTCGTCCCGGACACACGCCAGTTTGAAAAACGCCTGCCACCAGTTTTGATACCGCTGCAGGGTCACGCCAATACTCGCGAACTTGCAATGCCTCTACCTGACACGTGATGCGATAGCCTTGATCTACGGTCGTCGGCTCTGCGCAATGATGCAAAACTTCTTCAGCTAGACGCACCCGGAAAGATGTATCCGTCGGACTCAACTGCTTGCCTTTCAAAATATTGTCAGGAAAGAGAGCCGACTCATTTTCAAAAATCGTTGAGACATTGTTCATCGTCTGGAAGATTTCTCTCACCGCCAATTCAGGCTCTTTGTGGGTTCGCGCAAGGTAGTCTTTCTCGAAAGTCGCCATATCTTGTTCGAAATGTGCCAGTTCGTCTGGATTGGAAATCATTCGCTCAGCATTCTCAGTTAGCCGTCGCTTAGCGGCTTCCAAATCATGTTTTACTCCATCACTTGCCCGCTCCATTATCTTTTCAGCAGCATCTGTCGAGGTGCCAGACAAGCGGCTTTCAATTATGCTGGGCAAAAGTGGCGATGGTGCTTCCAATTTATGAATGACTGGCGCGACAGGCTGGGGGACAGATTTCAAACTTTCAGGTGCAACCGGCGACGGAGCCTGCAGCGCAGGGAGCGGCTTGTAGACTGGAGCTGGAACCGGAATCGACGAATCGGAGCTCGGCGCAGATTGCCCGCCACCGCTTGTACGTTCATGCAACACAGGAGCTTCCAACGCAGCTGATTCTTGAGAGTATTGAACCTTTGCTCGCTCATTCGGCGTCAACCTTGTGGTCTTATCGATTATCTGTTCTTGGCCATCCTGGTACGCGACTATTTGAATGCTTGTCTTGATGGGAGTATCGGCAGCCATTGGAAGGTCTGCATATCGGGATAATGAACCGTCACTTTGATTTGTTCTTGCACTTTCAACCGATTGCATGTCTTGCGTGCTTGCGTTGCGAGAATCGGTGACATCCTGACTTTTCAGTCCAGCTGGCTCACCAGTTTTGCTTCCTTCCGAAGCCTTATCTGCTCCGTTAGGAGGCTGATCATTACCGTCGGTCACACCTTAGTCCCCACAACGCTTACCACATTGTAGAACTTGCCATAAAGTGGCGACTTCAAACCATGTTGAATTACACAAATGCTCCACACCTACTACTATTTTTAGTTGATGACATGCCAAAACAGAAACGAATTGGAAGACCGCTATTTCTAGCGACCTTCCAATTCGCTCCCTGTTTCCTCTACCTGAAGATGATGTCCATGAGCGCCTTATGCGACGCGAAGAACTCGTCCTGAGCCTCGAGATAGAGCGCGCGAGTCGAACGGATGAGCTCGTGCGCTTCTGCTCTGTCACGGCGAGACACAAACTGTCTGCCATTCAATTCAAGCAAGTTGAGGCGAGCGTAACGCATCGCATGCCACATCCTGTTCATCGTGCGTTGAGCCTGGTAGAACCGCTTCAACGGACTCAGCTGTTGGTTCTGCTGAACTGCCTCCATGCCACTCATAGAGATC